>JAEYPM010000097.1 GCA_023410675.1 Bacillota bacterium
TACGATACCTCCTATGATTTTATTGTTTTGCGATTGCCAGTCGCTATCATTCTATCATAGGAGATATTTTTTGTTCAGAGCTAAAGCCATTTTGCCCACTGGCATAGCCAGTGGTTATCTAAGCAAAATAAAAGAGTGTTTGTGACCCCATTATTTATTAGTCACCAACACCCTTATCATCTTATATTACTCTATTACACGATAACCTTTATAAAGCCTTTACCTGAGACTTAATTATCTCATATCCTAATTTTTCTATAGTATTTTCAATATCTTTAATAGATACTTTTTCATTATCATAGTCTACTTTTACTTTGCTTGAATTAAATAATACCTTTAGGCTTTCTTTATCTATGCCTTCTAAAGCTTTCACACCATTTTCTATTTTTTGCATACAAGATGGGCAAGCTAATGTTTCTAATTGAATAGTTGCTTTTTGCATAATTCATCCCTCCTTTACTGGATATTACTACACGGTATATTGTGATTTCCCTTTAATTGATGGACTCTAAAAAATTTATTTCTTGACTTTCTTAATTGATAACGAAGGAGCCTCATGCCATTTAAAATTACCACAAGTATACTCCCTTCATGGACTAACATACCAATTGACATATTCATCCATTCACTAAAGAACACGCTTGCCAGCAAAGCAAATACAACACCTACTGCAATAATGATATTTTGCCTCATATTATTTGCTGTTGCTTTTACCAATCCCAGTGCATATGGCAATCTGCTAAAGTCTGAATTCATTAAAACAACATCTGAAGTTTCAATGGCTACATCTGTGCCACTGCCCATAGCAATGCCAATTTGTGCTAAAGCTAGTGAAGGGCTATCGTTCACACCATCTCCAACAAATGCAACCATCTTTCCTTTTCCCTGCAAATCTTTAATATATTTTGCTTTATCTTCTGGAAGCATGTTGCCATGTGCCTTTGTTAGCCCAAGCTTGTGTGCCACTAAATCAACTGTGCCTTGATTGTCACCTGAAAGAACCACTAGGTTTTTAACACCTAGCTTTCTTAGCTTTTGAAGTTCTTCTTTGACACCTTCGCGAATCTGATCACGAATGCCCATCAATAGCTTTAACTGACCATCTACTGCTGTTAGCACAAGTGAATTTCCATCTTCCTCAAATCTATCAATATCCATACGTACCTTTTCACTTAAAAAGACTTTTTCCTGCTCCATTAATGCCCTATTTCCAACTGCAACTCTATACCCATTTATAGAAGCTACAACGCCTCCGCCCTTTACAACATCCGTTTTTTCAACTGGGTATAGTTTCACATCCCCGATATATTCCACAACTGCCTTTGCTAATGGATGGTCTGATTCTTTTTCAACACTTGCTAGATAACTGAGTACCTCCCTAGCATTTTCCTCATAAATTTCTTGATCTGCTACTTTTGGATTGCCTATAGTCAATGTGCCTGTCTTATCAAATACTATGGTATCGAGTTTGCTAAAGTCACTAATAACCTCACTACCCTTTAGTAATACCCCATGACGTGCTCCGTTACCAATGCCAGCAACATTTGAAACGGGTACCCCAATTACCAATGCGCCTGGACACCCTAAAACTAATATGGTAATAGCAAGTTCAATATCTCTTGAAATGACCCATACAATAAGGGAGAAAGCTAAAACAGCAGGGGTATAGTACTTAGAAAATTTATCAATAAAACGCTCGGCTTCTGATTTTGAATCTTGTGCCTCTTCAACCAGCTCAATAATTTTCCCAAAAGTAGTATCTTCACCTATTTTGTCAGCAGTAATCTGAAGGGTTCCATTTTCTAAAATGGTTCCTGCATATACCTTAAAGCCCTTCTTTTTAGTTACTGGAACTGCTTCGCCTGTAATACTTGCTTCATTAATATGCCCTTCGCCGCTTAACACTGTGCCATCAACTGGAATTTTGGCTCCTGTTTTAACAAGCAGGATATCACTCACATCAACTTCGTCTATTTCAACTTCTGAAAATGTGCCATCTTCCACTTTCTTTAAGGCACTTTCTGGTGCCATTTGCGTTAATTCTTTTATTGCACGGCGGGTTTTATCTAGTGTCCTTTGCTCTAAATAAGCACCAAATAGAAATAAAAAGGTAACTATTGCTGATTCTTCAAAGTTCTTAATGACAAAGGCTCCCAAAACTGCAATAGTCACTAAAACATCAATGCTTACAACCTTCACTTTTAAGGCTTGATAGGCTTGAATAACAATAGGTAAAACACCTAAAATAGACGCAGTTATTAGTAACCCTATAGCTATTTGTTCGTTTTTAAAACCTAATTTACTCATGTATGCCATCATTATTAAAACTGCACTTATTGCTGCAATATGATTTTTTCTTTTTAATATAAATTTCTGCATGCTTTCTCCCCCTTTCTACCAGCCTATTTGCATCCTCTTATTGGTTTACTTCATATGCCTTATCTAATTCTGATAGCATCGTATATACTGCCTCATAGCTTTCACATACATCTTTTGGAACCGTATAGTTATCTGTAACTTCCCGTAACCTTTCAAAGGCTTCTTTTAAGTCAAGTGTTTCCATGCCTGCATCTTGTATTTTCCTCTCAAGTTCATCATATATTTTTTGAACTTCGTAAAATTCTGGGTGATGCTCCCCATGAACTCGTGCTACAATTGGCACATACTGTGCTAATCTTTTTAAATGTATGTTTTTCCCTTGATTAAAGCTTAGCTTATTTGACATATATTTCCCTCCTACTTGTTTGATTTGTTCTTTATCTTAATTTCATCATACAAGAGATGGAAAGAAATTAAATTGACCTACGTCAAGTTTATAAAATTTTTGCATTCTTCTTTGCTTGGTGTTAATTAGCTAGCATCACACATCTGTTATGAATTCTATACTAATGCTAAGCCATCCAAATCCAAGATTTCGATCTTCCTGCCTGACTTTTGCTTTATATAACCTGCATTTTCAAAATCAGTTAATCTTCTGCTGATCGTCTCTGGCGTAGTGCCTAAATAAGAGGCTAAGTCCTTTTTACTTAGTGGCAACTTAAATTCCATTAACCCCTCTTCATTTTCTAGGCATTCTATAAGAAACAATGCTAAACGAGTATCTACCTTTTCTGTTGCGAACCTAGTAGTTTGTTTCTCTGATGCTTCTAACCTACTTGAAAACTCTGATAAAATTCTCAGGGATATTGTGGGGTATTTTAATAATAAAGCCTGTAAATCATTTCTACTAATCATGCATATATCCGTATCGCTGATTGCCTGTGCATAGGCTTCATGAGTTGATTCACGAAATAAAGCAAGCTCTCCCGTAAAATCCCCTGGATTTAATAACCTCACCAATTGTTCCTTTCCAGACTCTGATAATCGATATACCCTAATTTTCCCTTTACGTACAATATATAAGGAATCTGACTTTTCTCCCTGTCTATAAATCACCTCACTCTTTTTATATGAAGCTGATTTTATGACTTTACTAATTTCCTGCATCTGCTTCTCTTCTAAATGATTGAAAATAGGAACTAGACTAATACATGAGGCATGCGAGCATAACCCATGTGAGCATGATTCATGTCCATGATGAGTACATGTAGCCTTAAGGCAGCCTTGTTTGTTGTCATATTGATTGTTCATTTTATACACCCCGCCTTTATTTCGTATTGAAGTACTTCTCTATTCGTTATCAATCTTTGCGTTATATAGAATCCACATAGTATAAAGCAAACTATAAAATGTGAATTCTATAAATACATTATAAGTTAAAATATCTCCTACTATAAAAATAGTTGGAGATATAAAACATAAAATTTTCTATATTATTTCTTTTACTTTAACATTACTCCCACCAAAAGTACCAATACTTATTATTAAGTAATGTTGCTGCTAATGCTGCTATTGTTTGTGTTCCTTGTGTCACTAAATCTGGGCAGTACCAATATTGCTCTTTTGCTAATTCTAATGCTTCTTCTTTTGTAGCGGGTGGATTTTTCACAATGCACTCTATTACATTTGAAGTGATTGATACAATTTCTATCCCATATTTCTCATTCCAGTACCTCATGATGGCAACATGATCTTCTGGTTTTTCGCACCAATCCCAACCTCCAAATGACACATAGGCTGGAATCTCAAATGATTTTTCAGTTGGTATGAGCCCAATATATATTTCTTCTAATGGCTGCTTGCTAAAAATATTCAAATGAGCTACAATCCCTGCACTTTGCTCACTTGAAACATCCCCCCGTTCTTCAAATTCTCCAAGTAGCTTTGGATCATCTTCAACACATCTCGCTGCATTTTCAACAAACTCTTTTATATTATAATTCTTAGACTCTTCAATAATTTCTTCTGGCGTTTTTTCAAATGGAGACTCAAAATGAAATTCAATATCTTCAAATTTCCCCATAATTACTGGAGTAATGCCCTTTTTCCCACTTAATTCCAAGCATGTCTTGATAGCCTCTCTTCCATGAACAATTTTATATTCAAATGGAATGTTATATTCATTATTTATCATATAACCGCCTCATTTATATTTTCTAAGCTAATTAAAGCATAGAGATAAGTATAATGTTTGTGACCTTATTCACGATATATAACTCTAAAGTCTTCAAATACTACTAGTAATTCATCACTAAATTCATATCCTAGCTCCTTGCCTTCTGCTTCAAAACAAGCAATATGTCCTCTCTGCCATGTCTCTAGGCATTCATCTTCGCCTTCACGTTTGCATATATCATAAGTCATTTCTTTAAAAGGAAGTATCGTAATATCTGTTGTTTCAATGACACATCTAGGTGTCCCTTCCCAATCTGTAACGATACTAAGGTCTCCTGTTTCTGGTATCTTCCCATCTTCCATTTCCCATGATTTTAGGCTACTACATGTGGCCTGTTTTTTCCCTTCAAGAACTAGTTTTAATAGCTCATTTGCCCAGTATTCTGTACGTTCGAAGTGAAATACTTCTGTATACTTTGTATCCTTATCTCTTCCAGTCTTGTCTAGGAATCTTTGCCAAAACATATCTACTTTATTCATCTCCATGGTAGTCCCCTTCCTCTTTTCAGCTAAATATATATTTCTAGTCTATCGCTACCTATATATTCTCATTATATCATATTAATTAAACTACTATATATTAAATTAGGCATGCTAAGCAGTTGTTCACATTGATTCATATGTTCATCCAAGGGCACCTTATGCTTTATGCTTTATGCTTTATGCTTTATGCTTCATACTTCAATACATCACCTTACTTACTTTAGGTATACCCTTAACTAATGTAAACTCCTCCGTATTTGTATTATTTCCTAATCCCAGCTGGCCAAATTCATTATTTCCATAGGTATAGAGATCTCCATCTTTTGTAACAACAGCTATATTCTCCTCACAAATTGCACCTGCTACAGCATTTTTGACTTGTCCAACTTTGTGTCCTTCATGCCTAAAATCTCTATCAATATAAATATCTCCATTACTCCTTATAATTAACTCCTTAGGATCTTCAACATATCCCTCTGAAAAATTGATATAGATGATACCATTATCATTTTTTATCTTGCTTACTTTGTTTTTAAAGTCATACTCATAAATATATCCGTCATTAGAAATCTGAATAAACATACCATCCTTCCCTGATGTATTTTGAATAATATCATGTGTCATAAGTTTTGCTTTAGAATACCTTATATATCTTTCTTTGTAACCTTGAATGCAAATAATACTCAATATAATAAGGAACAAAAGGCAGCAAATGAAAACCTTCTTCTTAAGAAATTTTCACCTCACCTAATGGATATGTCTTATATCCATCTGTAGTAATCCATTTTGTAGGTTCTAGTGCGTGCGGAACTTCATTAAATCACTTTAAAATCTCTATTACTTCCTCTGCACTCTTTGCCTCATCATATTGTTCTCTGGTTACTTTTTCTTGATATTGCTTATCTAAATAATCATAAGGAATACTCTGTATATTTATTACATTCTCACTGAGTGTAAATAATACTAGTGTTCTATATCTTTCTGCTTTGAATCCAAAATACATTCCTATACAAAATTGAGCTATAACTATAGCCATGATACTTAATATGAATAAATGTAAGCGGTTATTTTTCTTCATTTTTATGCTTCCTTTTCTAATCTTATTATTTTGATCTATTCATCTTCTAGGGCAATAAAGGCTTATATGCCTCCACTCTTACCTCGACAATATAATTCCCCTTTACCTCCATAGAAACAGGCAAATATTCTTGAGGGTTATTCAAAATTTGTATTTCATAGAACGGATTCATCCCAATAACCCTACCATTTTGTTTTATATCTTTGCTTCCAAATTCTATAGTCTTTTTCCCAAGGATATTTTCTTCATACCAAGACGTTCTACTATCCCACCTATCTCTTTTTAGTAATTCTGTAACCATCCATTCCCCATAGAAATCTCTTCTTGAGTAATTAAGCTCTTGTCTCCACTGTTTCTCTGCTTCTTCAATTTTATATTCTATTAGATAATCTTGCATTTCATCCTTCTCTTTGGGAGACATTACTTCTGTATTATTAAGATCTCCTTGAACTATCGCCTCAGATGTTTGCACATCATTCGATGCCACTTGTTTACTTTGCAAACTCATTTCATATCTTAGATATAGATTTAAAACTAAAATCAAGACATTAATTATTAAAATAAAAAATAAAACCATATGCTTATAACTTGTATTAAACTTATTTTTCATCATTGACCCCTTACCTTCTACTTCTTATTTCATAAATCCAAATGTACTTATAATAATGGGACTATGGAAATTCCATTCGATATTCTAAATCATCAATATACTCGATGCGTTTTAATTCCACATAATAACCATCTTGCTCTGCAATAAGCGTTTCATCATCCATCACATAAAAGCTGTTAAAAGGAAAGTCACTATTTAATCCCTCATAAAAATCTTCTACCTCAACAAAGGCAAAAAAATTCCCTTTGATGTTAAGCTCATTGATGGCTGGTAAATCTTTAATATATGCTTGTGTTTTCGAAATAATAGGAATGATACTTATTTGATACATAGGAAAATTCGTTACCACTTCATTTCCTACTATCACTTTTTCAGGCAACATGGTAATTTCTGTTCCAATAAGATTACTTTTTTCATTAACCGCACAACTTGAAGTATTAAACAAAATAACAATGCTCATCATTATAACAAACAACTTTTTTTCTTTTTTAGTACCCACCATTTGCTCCTTTTAAATATCGTAAGATAAATTTATCAACCGTTCTCCTGTTAATCTTGTATTAAAAACATCAATTTTTCTCATAGTAATACCGCATATCAAGAAGATCTTCATGTTTACACAAAGCAAATAGATGAGAATGTATAAACCACTCTTCTTCATTATCCTCAATATCGTCATAGCAACTGGCCTCATCAGCCATATATAAGAAGCCCTCTCTGCTAGGTGAGATTGTTAAGAAATTACTTCTCTTATTAACACTTAAGGCACCTTTTAGCTCCCACTATTTATTATTACATATAAGCATTTATCATTCCTCTTGACCATTAGCTAAGCTAGCTTTTTCTTCTGTTTCTGTCTATATATTCCAATACCTCTTGCAAAAAGGTAAAGTAGCAATCCATAGCCCTTCAAGAGCACTAACTATAAAAAAAATAATATAAATGATCCATATCATTGAATTAAAAAAATCAAGTTGCTTAGTCCGTTTTCTTAACACTTTTATTATGTTTGCATCCACTATCTCAAATAAAGCAAAACCTACTATTATTGAAATAAGCCTTATTAATTCCAAATAATCTTTTTTTATGATTGCAATTATTATCATGCATAATAATATAGTAATAGGTATGCTGACAAGAACAAATTTGAATATATTTTTTATAAAATGATTCACTCAAAATTCCTTCTTTTATTGAACACTTTATATTTTTCATTATATTTTATTTATACGTCTCTAAATCTTACTTAAAAAATAATATGTTATATGCCTTAGGCGTTCTTAACAGTAATAGTATTCAATATTCTTGTTTAAGATTTAATAGCCATTTTGTTTTTACATATAAATCATAACATTTTGTATATTCTAAAACAACTCTGTTAAGATGCAAAATCTTTTTCATTATATGGTTGGTGAAAAAGAAAAACCATAAGTATCATTGTCAATCTTCTTAACTTACTTTAAGGCAACACAAAATAGCTGTTTATAACTACTTTTCCTAGTAGCTACAAACAGCTTCATTCTCTTCTACTTTCATAGGACGATATAATCTTTTTTCCACTGTCCTATCTCCAAGGACCCCTTATAGTACTCTTAATATTCAAAGATTAATTGTAATGATAAAAGAAAGTTTAACACCGTAGCAGAAAGCTTCTACATCTCCTAATTATTTTTCTACATAACTTGGTTAATAGGAAACTATTTCTAATTCCAAGTAACTTCCTACACCATTTTCTCGTAGTAATATATGGGATATGGTAATGTTTTTATGGCAATTCCATTACAACTTCCACATCTTCAATATATTCACTACGTTTCAGTTCAAGATAATAACCTCTTTCTTCTGCAATCAGCGTCTCATCATCTTTAATATAAAACTTATTTAAAGGAGCTTTATAATCTTCATGGGCATACATACTCTCTACCTCTACAAAAATAAAGTATTTTGCCTTTATACCTAGTTCTGCTATAGAGGGCAATCCCTTTATGTAGATTTGATTATCGGATACAAGAGGAATTATACTTATTCTATACATAGGATGACCTGTAATAAGTTTACCATTTATTTGTATCTCATCCCTTAATATGTTTAACTCATCTCCCAAAAGCTCTTTTACTGCTATGTCACTATCCTTATCTATTATTTCAGGTGAGGCCAAAATTTTGTTTACTTTCCATTTACCATAAAACATTTTATATCCCATGTTATAATTGGGCTCTTCATCGAGGTTAATTGCAGTATCTTCAATTTGCTCACCTAGATTATAAGTATACTGTTCTTCCACATTTTCTATATGACTAATACGTTTAAGCTTTATCTTGCGACCTATAATATCACCAAGCATTGTATCATCATCAATTAACATAAAACTGGTACATGCTCCTTCAACATCTACATTACGCTGTAAATTAGAGTAGATATGGACACAAACATAATAAGGTTCTTTGGGGCTCTTATAACTCAATTCATCCCACTGCATATTTTCTTGATAAACATTACGCATATATTTTGATGTTGGATGAATATATGTTGTATATATAGGTTTTGTTGTAACATATGTTTCATTACATTTAATGTATTCTGGCATGAATATCATTTTATTCCCTACCATATTTGCCATCCTGTTTGCTGACTTAGAATGCCTTTCTGGATTAAATTCGGAATAGGTATATTCCATTACTCCATCTACACGTTCTCCCATTCCTCTTAGTATATTCCCAGTTGATGGATCTTTAACATAGTTAACAGGTTGATGTGACTCTATCAAATTTTCTTCCTCATCAACTATCATAATTAGTTCTAGGTCTCTTACTTCAACAACTTCCCATTCGCCATAAAACATCTTATACGCACTATTGCATGAGCTTATATCTTTAAATGACTTATTCTCTTCTATAACGGCACTAGTACCCTCTTTATCATCTTCTACGTTTTTGTCAGTAGGTGTACTTATATCAACAGAATCGCTCTTTCCATTAACTTCTTTTGATTCTTCAGTAGTTATAAGTGTGCCAACTGAATTACTCTTTTCATTAACCGCACAATTTGAAGTATTAAATAAAATAACAATGCTCATCATTATAACAAACAACTTTTTTTCTTTTTTAGTATCCACAGTTTACTCCTTGTATAAGGTTAAAATAATCATTTTATGTTTATGTATAAATCATAACATTTTGTATATTCTAAAACAACGATGTTAGGAAATAAAAATCTTTTTCATTTAATGTTTAATACAGCATAAGAAAGGCTGTTAATAACTACTTTGCTTAGCAGTTACAAACAGCCCATATTGTTATGCCCTTCTACTTTAATATACCATATAATGTTCTTAGCGATGAGCAAACCTTTAAAATTTTGGGGAACTTAGTATCCTAGCCCCATGACAATGACACAACTAATTTTTATCTCCTTATTAAAAACTTATATGCCCCCTGGCCACTTTTCTACATAGCCTGGTTCATGTGAAACCCTTTCTAATTTCAAATAGCTTCCTACACCATTTTCTCCAAGTAATGTATCTGCATCAATTAAATAAAAAATATAGATAACAGGGCTTTGATGAACAATATAATCAGCCTCCACTCTTACCTTGACAATATAATTCCCTTTTACCTCCATAGGAATAGGCAAATATTCTTGAGGGTTATTCAAAATTTGTATTTCATAGAACGGATTCATCCCAATAACCCTACCATTTTGTTTTATATCTTTTCTTCCAAATTCTATGGTCTTTTTACCGAGAATATTTTCTTCATACCAAGACGTTCTACTATCCCACCTATCTCTTTTTAGTAATTCTGTAACCATCCATTCCCCATAGAAATCTCTTCTTGAGTAATTAAGGTCTTGTCTCCACTTTTTCTCTGCTTCTTCAATTTTATATTCTATCAAATCATCTTGTATTTCATCTTTCTCATCGGGTAATATAACTTGAGTATCATTATCATCATCTTGAGCTATAAGCTTGGATGTTTGCACATCATTTGATGCCACTTGTTTACTTTGCAAATGTATTTCATATCTTAAATATAGGTTTAAACCTAAAATGAACACATTAAGAATTAATATAAAAATTAAAGTTATATGTTTATAATTCACATTAAATTTACTTTTCACCATTGACTCCTTTACTAATGATCTCTTCTATAAGGCATTACGCCTCCTTCATCAATATATAAATACATCTCCATCTGATCAAGCCATCTATTAATAACTCCTTGTCGATATTCTTCTTTTGGTGCATTGAGGTAAATAGCGTCTATCCATTCTGTCACTTTCTTGTTCTCTCTTTCAACCAAAAATCCTAACCAGTCCTTCAAAGATCCACGATTATATCTCCAAGTAACTAAGCTATCATATTCATAATATGTAAATTCTAATATTTTAGAAATTGTTTTATCATATCTAATATCGCCAATATTATTTGCATAGTCGTTTATCTTTTGTTCATGTTTAATTAATTCTTGATTTGATAATTCAACAGCCATGTCAAAATCAATTACTAAATTTGCTGCATACTTATTGGCAATTTTTTTGTTTGTATAATAGTTATCATATAGTTGAAGAATATCATCATATAACTTTTTGTATTTACTGTTATTTGGCGTAATTCCTCTTTCAGCAAGGTTCTTAATAAATTCATTCCTACTATTTCCATATTCTATATATGTGCCAATTCCTATGGTTAATCCTTCATCTCCTATATCTTGTGATTTAATCCCTTTAATGCTATAAGTAATTATCATTACTTTAGAATTACTTCCTGGAGTATATTGTTTTGCAACATTTACCAATTTCCTTTCTTCTATCTCATAATCATATAGAAATTCATAACCAGCAAAACTTAATTTATACTTATTATTTACTGTATTTTGTAACCTTTTATAATTATTATACGCATCCATAAGATAATCTTTATCTAGCCTAGATATGATGGTAATATTACTTGGGTCATTCCCTTTCTGTACTACACTTTGGTTGCGTAACCTTACAATTATTAATGTATTGTTATTGGTTTCATATATAGGTTCACTAGTATCATCAGTACTCATCATTTTAACATTATTAATATTCATTGTTTGAGTAGTATCATATGTATTAACAAATGGAAGAAATGAGAAATCATTTTGTAGTATATATCCTGTAAACAAATTATTATTCATAATAGTTGCTTTTATGTTCATATTTTCCCCAGGTTCTAACACTTCTTGTGCTTGTGGAAATGTTATGATTAAATAAGTATCTGCTAATTCATTTTGATTCTGAGGACTTATACTTACAATCGATACCTCCATCTTATCTGTTATGTAATTTCCTGTATTAATTTTTGCAGTCTTAGATAAAATCTTTTCCGAAAACTCAGCATTATTATCGTTAGTATAGAAATATTTTAATTCAATATCTCTTAGATTAATTGGGGCATCACCAGAGTTGACTAGCCTAAAATCTAAATTCATCATCCTATTCCACAAAATTCCTTTTGCATTCATCTGTAAAGTCATGTCTATAATTTTAGGTTCATTTCCCCACTGTAACGATTTATTCCTATCCATAATAACAATATTATTTCCAATAGCCCATTCATTATCTGTTGGTTTAATACTATAATCTTTATAAGAATGGTCATTAGTAAGATCATACTTGCCCATTCTCCAATTTTGATTATAGACTTGAACCTTTACTTCAACATAGTCTTCATATTCTAATACTCTTGAATCATTAAAACTTATTTTAACACATGTGTCTGCATCCTTTCTCACTTTGTCTAACTCATCAATACTTACTTGAGTGCTGTTTGTAATACTTGTCCAACTGTTCGCTATTCTTCCACCAGCCCAATTAATATTAGATATTTGTTTGTATTCATTATCATTAGTATAATAATAATTAATATTTATATCCCTCAAACTTATTGGCTCTACTCCAGTATTTTTTACCTTAATATTGAGGTTCATGCAATTACTTCCACTTACCTGCTGTGGCTTAAATTCAACTAACAGATTTGATTCAAGATTATCTCCTATAGGTGGTTCTATACCAAAAATAGGATTTTTCATATCAGAAATATCATATACTGGCATATACTCCCATAAAACATATCCATTC
>JAEYPM010000015.1 GCA_023410675.1 Bacillota bacterium
AGAATATCTAGTAAGCTCTAACACAGTGTTGTCCCCCTATTCTCGTGAGAATTTGTGTTTCTAATGGGACAATACCATATTGTTAGAGCTTTTTCAATTTGTAAATTTAACTAGCACAACAAGTTAATTTAAAAAAACTAAATGCACAGAGAGACAAGTCTTATGTATGTACCACCCCCAAATAGCCTAATTTTTCGGGTCACATCAAAGGACTTGTCTCTTTATGTTAAGTTTTTGGTTTTACAGTAAAAAAGAATCTCGGGAATCTGAAAATAATATTCCCATTTTTCTGTATTGGATATTCTCGGATAATGCGGTCAAAAACATCTTGTTCAAAGACCCTCTTTTTTTCATCTGATAAAACATCTAAATAGGGTCTAAATTCTGTGCCACGATACCACTCCACAATGTCCTTGTGAGATTTTAAGTCATGAAAGTACATGTTTGTTTGTCAAAGTGATAAGGACATCTATATCCTTAACAAGAACCTCTATATCCTTAACAAGAACCTCAATATTTATAGGAGGTATTTATTTTTTATAAGCATGGGCATTAGGAATAGAGACGGTGTAGTATTTTGTTATTTTCTATACGAATTTAACAAAATAATTATTGATAAATATTGAATATTTTGTCCCATTGTGGTATTGTAAAATTGAGTCAAAAATTTTTAATTCAATGAAATTAGGTAATAATTTATCGTTCATTCGATTTAAATAAATAAAATTAATTAGGTGGGATAGTCATGGCAAAATGGAAATATAAGGTTTTAGAATTTAATCCAACAAGATCGCTTATGGCAGCTAGAATTGACAAAAAATCCATAGAAGATGAGCTAAATGAACTAGGGAAACAAGGATGGGAGGTAGTGAGTGGCTTTACCACTGCTGATGGACATGGTAATACAAAAAAGATAGTGTATACTTTGAAAAGAGAACTTGGAATGTAAAATAAATTTGGAAAGAAAAATATAAGAACAAACTAATATATATACACTCAGAATTCAGATGCTTTATATTTTAAAGCATCTTTTTTTCTAAAGATAAGATGATTTATTGTTTCTCTAAGTATTAAGTAAAGTGGCTTTGTTATTTCTTTATGGTATAAATAAAATAAAATAAAATTTAACAAAAATTACTGTAACAAAATGATTTATTGCAATAAAAATACCAAATAGAGTATAATTGTCTTAAGTAATCGTGTAGAAAATTGTAGAAGTGTGAAGGAAGTTTATAGTTGAAATGTAGTACATAAGAAGAAACTTCGACGATGTGAGGAGGCGACTATATGAAGAGATTAAATATAGGCCTTATGATTAGTAATGTTGATAATGATTACACGAGTCTCCTAATTAAAGGAGTTATTAATGCTGCAAGAGACAAGGATGTTAATATTATTATATATCCTGGACGTGGAATTAATGAAACTTATGATGACCCATACCATACAGAATATGAATTTCAAAATCATATTTTGTATGAATACATTTCAAAAGATTGCTTAGACGGTGTTATTCTGTCCGCAGGAACAGTTTTGTCTTGGATGTCAAAAGAAGAAAGACTGAACTTTGTAAGAAAGTATAAAGATTTACCTATTCTAATATTAGAAAATGAAATAGAAGGTTACCCCCTTATTCGTTATAGTAATAGAGGGATAAAAGAAGCAATTACGTATTTGATTAAGCATTGTGGAAGAAAGAAAATAGGTTTTGTTGGTGGAACTAGAGGAAATGCTGAGGCAGAAGAACGGTTAATTTGTTATAAAGAGACACTTAGGGAATATGGACTTCCAGTTAGTGAAGATTATATTGTATATGGAGATTTCTCTGAATACTGCACTGAAATAGTAGGAGAGCTTTTGGATCGTCACAAAGGTGAGATTGATGCACTATGTTTTGCAAATGATAATATGTGTATAGGTGGCTACAAAGCTTTAGAAAAAAGAGGGCTCGTGCCAGGGAAGGATGTTGCAGTTACTGGCTATGATGATTCTGAAGTAGCACTATCTTTAACCCCACTTTTGACTACAGTAAAGGCTGATGCAGGCAGAATAGGTTATGAAGCTGTAGAAAATATTCTAAAAATAATTGAGGGAGAAAAGATAGACAAGATTACCCTAGATTCTACCCTCATTGTACGTGAATCAAGTGGAGAATGCATAAAGGATGTAAAAGAAAAATGGTTAAGTGCTGCCAATAAGAAAAAAGAATATGTTAATGAAGTAGAACATATTTTGAAACAAAATATGAGAAATTATGCAGTAATGAAAGGGACACACTTTACTTGTAGTATGCGGGCATTATTCATAAGACTCATTGAAGAGATCAATGAAAAAGTGGAAATAGATCTTTCAAAATACTTTGGTTATGTTCAGCTCATGTGGCAGGATAATAAAGAGAGTGATATTCCTGTTGAAACTCTTGGTAACTGCATTAAAGAGCTAAAAAAATATGTACTTGCTTTGTGTACAAGCAAACAGCAGAAAATCGCAGTTAGTGAAATTATTATGAAAATTTTAGGTAAGGCCTATGATTTTAGTATTACGATTCAGATTTCCAAAAGGGCAGAATTAGTCAACAGCTATTTTCTTATGAATAATATAAAAAAGGATATGTTACTAAGCAGTCTTACAGGTAGTGACAATGAATGTGCTGTTTATGAGTCTATATTAAGAAATCTTCATCGTGCAGATTTTAAAAGTAGCTATTTATATATATTTAAAGAGCCTTTTGTTATGCACAAAGGAGATCCTTGGAAGATACCAGATAAATTGTATCTTAAGGCCTATCATGAAGGAGATCTCATGGTTACTTTGGAGGATTCACATCAGGAGATTGAATGGACAGCTTATTTAGGAAGAATGTCTGAAGAACAGGATAGACAGCGTGTCATGATTTTATGTCCAATCTATAGTAATGAAGAGCAACATGGACTGTTTTTATGTGAATTAGATTTTGAACATTTTACTAAGGTTAATTTTGTGACGCATCAGCTTTCCTATGCAATCAAACAAACGAACCTTTTGAAGCAACTTGAGAACTATTTGAAAGAGATTGAAGTAGCAAAGCAAATGGCTGAAAAGGCATCAGAAGCTAAGGCAAACTTTTTAGCCAATATGTCTCATGAAATTAGAACACCTATTAATTCTGTACTTGGAATGAATGAAATGATTTTAAGAGAAAGCCAAGATTTAGATATTGTTTGGTATGCACAAACGATTAAAAGTGCAGGTAAAACCCTATTATCTTTGATCAATGATATTTTAGATTTCTCAAAAATTGAATCAGGAAAACTAGATCTTATATTGGCAGATTATGAAATTTTTTCACTCATTAATGATCTTGTCAATATGATCTCAGAGCGTGCAGAAAAAAAGAATTTAAAACTGAAATTAGATTTTCCAACTGACTTGCCTTCTATATTATATGGAGATGAAATCAGATTAAAACAGGTTATTATGAATTTATTAACTAATGCAGTAAAATACACAGATAAAGGAACAATAACCTTTGGGATGAAATGGCAGAAGATGGGGGATTATGCTTTACTTAAAATTTCTGTAGAAGATACTGGAAGAGGCATTAAAGAAGAAGACATACCTAAAATATTTCATGAATTTGAACGTGTTGAAGAAAAAAGAAATAAGAATATTGAAGGAACAGGTTTAGGGATGAGTATCACAAAGCAGCTTTTAGAGCTTATGGAATCTCAGCTAAATGTCGAAAGTATATATGGTAAAGGCTCAAAATTTTCCTTTGTAATTAAGCAAAAAATCATAGATGAGAGTCCGATAGGAAGCTTTGCTTCAAGGTTTAATGTAGATGAGATGCAAGTGATGCATGATTATGGCACTTTTATTGCTCCAGATGCACATATTCTGGTTGTGGATGATAACGCCATGAATTTGCTCGTTGTAAAGAGCTTGCTCAAAGTAACGAAGATAGACGTAGATACAACGGACAGTGGTTTCAGTTGGATAGAAAAAATGAAGTACAATCGCTATGATATAGTCTTTGTAGATCATATGATGCCAGATATGGATGGAATTGAAGCTTTACAAAAAGTGAAACAGATGCCAAGCTTTATAAAGAATCCTATTCCTGTTATTGTTTTAACGGCTAATGCCATTGCAGGTGCTAGGGAGAAATATATAGGGGCAGGCTTTACAGATTATCTAAGCAAGCCGATAGATAGTTGTAAGCTTGAACAAATGCTTATAAAATATTTGCCCAAAGATCTTGTTCATTTATCTATCCAAGAAGGTAAAAAGAAAAAAGCACCTAAAGATAAGTCTTTGGCTATAGAGTATAACTTTTTTTCCATTAATGTACAAGTAGGCTTGCACTATAGTGGTAACAACATAAAAAGCTATAAAAAAATACTAAAAGCTTATCTAGAAGAAGGGAAGAAAAAAAGGGAGATTTTACACAAAGCATTTCTAACCAAAGATAAAAAACAATATATGATTTCTATACATACATTAAAGAGCACATCACAAAATGTAGGTG
>JAEYPM010000031.1 GCA_023410675.1 Bacillota bacterium
AATCTTTTGAGCATGCCAGGATTTAAAAATAAAAGAATAAAGGCATATATTCTATTAACAAGAGGAGGAGAATTCTTAGGATTTGATCCGGGAGATGATGATGAAATTCTTTGTCCAGACTTTGGAAGTGCTACTAATGGAGGAGCTGTAAGACATTTTTTAGTTGATAATGCTAAGTTCATACTTAATCTCCCAGAGTCAAAAGACAATGCGGATAAAATAAAATTGAACCATGAACACATTAAAGAAATGTTCAAACTAGCAAAGGAGAATGAACCACTATTACAAATCTGTGAGGATGCGTTAGACAATGGAGAGATACTTCAAAAAATATGTGATGCATTTAATGACAGTAAATATAAGTCGACAGATAATATATCCTTTAAGATTGAAAATACGAAGATAATAGAATTAGATACATGGCATAGTTGGTGGCAGCAGTACAGAAAAGAAAAAACATCAAGTAAGGATGAAACCAAAGACAGTAATTATTCAAGATGTTTTATAACTGGAGAGCTAGTTCATGCAATAGAAAGGACGCCAAAAGTCTCAGGGCTTAATAGTGTTGGCGGGCACTCTGCTGGTGATGCACTTATTGCTTTTGATAAAAGAGCTTTTCAATCTTACGGTTTAAAAGCTGCATTTAATGCTACTGTATCTGAAAATGCAATAGTAAGTGTTAATGCATCATTAAATAATCTTATTGGTATGGCACCTATTCTTGCAGGTAGTAAATTTATTCATTGGTATCAACAGCCCATTCCTACAGACTGCGATATATTAAATCTTCTTGATGATAGAAAGCTAGAGAGAATTGATACAGAGGATGAAGAGAAGGATTATTTTGATAGTGATGCACCCATAGAGGATTATACAGAAAATTACAAGAATATTATGGAACAGGCAAATAGGCTTATACAAAGTATTAAAAAAGGTGAAAATCCAATTAAGCTAGATAATAGATATTATATTTTACATCTTTCGGGAGCAAATGGAAGAATTATGGTTAGAAATTATATGCAAGGAAGTTATGAGGAACTATATCATAATTTTAAGGAATGGTATGAAGATTTAAGACTTGTAACAATAGATGGAAAAGGTGAAAGTAAAATTCCAAAACTTTTTGCACTGTACATACGGCTTATTAAAGCAGAAAAATCATCTAAAGACCTTTTGAAGAGGATATCTAAAGAATTATCAGGACTGGAGTCTAGTATTAAATTCTCTATTATTTGTAACACTAGGTTACCTGATACAGTTGCAGCAAGAGCCATAGCCTATATTCGTTCAAAAATGTTTCTCTCTAATGAGGACGGAAGTAGGATTAATGATCATCCAGATATGTTAGCTTGTCAATGGTTAAAAGTATGGCTAATAAGAAAAAGCAAAGAAAAAGGGGAGGTAATAACTGTGGGAGAAAGACTAAATACAGAAAGTCCGAGCATTGCATATCATACTGGGCGTCTTATGGCAGTATATGCAGAGATACAAAAAGCAGCATTAGGAAGAGATATAGGAGCAGGAGTTATTCAAAGATATTATACGGCAGCAAGCACATCGCCTGCACTGGTAGTAGGTAAATTAGCTCAGCTATCACAACACCATTTAAGTAAGATAGAAAATAAAGGAAAGGTAATTTATTTTGAAAAGATGCTTTCTGAAATAACATGTAAAATAGGTACTCAGTTACCAAAGACATTAACACTTGAACAACAGTCACAATTTGCATTAGGGTATTATCAGCAAATCGCAGATATATTTAGTAAAAGTAACAAAGAGGAACAAAATTAAATAATAGAGGGGGAATAGATGATGGCAATTGAAAACAGATATGAGGTTTTATTTTATGTTGAGTGTATTAATGGTAATCCTAATGGAGATCCAGACATGGGAAATTCTCCAAGAGTAGATCCACAAGATATGCATGGACTCATTACAGATGTTGCATTAAAGCGTAGAGTTAGAAATTATGTACAGTATGCTTATGGAAACAAAGAGAGAATGAATATTATTATTCAAAATGCAACCAACATTAATAAGTTCATTGCTTTAGCTCATGAAAAGGCTAATTCTGATAGTAAAGATAAATCAAAAGACAAAGTTGAAGCAGCTAGAACTTGGGTTTGTGATAACTATTATGATGTCAGGACGTTTGGAGCAGTACTATCAACAGGTGCTAATGCAGGACAAGTTAGAGGGGCTGTACAAATGGGATTTGGCAGATCAATTGATCCTATTTTGCCACTTGATATTTCAATTACACGTATGGCAGTTACTGAAAACCTTAAAGATGATACTACATTTGAGCAATATCAAAAATGGGAAGATGAAAGAGATGAGAGTAAGCTTAGGACTATGGGAAGAAAGCAATTAATTTCTTATGGATTATATGAATGTAGGGCATTTATTAGTGCTAATTTAGCAGAAAAAACTGGATTTGATGAAAAAGACTTAGAAGTGTTCTTTGAGGCACTACTTAATATGTATGAGCATGATCGAAGTGCAAGTAAGGGGCAAATGTCTGTAATATCACCACTCATTATTTTTAAACATATAGGAACGGATAGTGATGAAGAACAGCGTAATAGACAAGCAAAGCTTGGCTGTGCACCAGCGCACAAGTTATTTGAGTTAATACATATTAATAGAAAACAAGATGTCGAAATAGCAAGATCCTATAAAGATTATACACTTACAATTAATTTAGACAATATTCCAAAAGGAGTTGAAGTTGGTTTCAAAATAGATTCCTATCAACCTATACAGTGGGGAATGATACCATCAGCATGTAACTGGATAAAAAAATATGAATAGGGATGAATATATTCCTATATCATACTTATCTCAATTTTACTATTGCAATCGTAGAGCAGCTTTATTATTAATCGAACAAATATGGGAAGAAAATGAGTATACAGCTGAAGGAAGAATGCAACATGAAAATGTACATACTGAAAAAATTGAAAGAAGGGGAAGTGTAATTAAACTTCATGAGATGTCCGTTTTCTCAGATGAAATGAGGCTAATTGGTAAATGTGATTGCATCGAGGCAATAAGTAACGAAGGTGGCTCAAGACTTCCATTTGGTGCAGAAAAATACAGCTTATTTCCTATAGAATATAAGCATGGTAAAAGAAGAAATGAAGAAGAATATAATGTACAGCTTTGTGCACAAGCAATATGCCTTGAAGAAATGTATGGCTGTAAGATTGAAGAAGGTGCGATATTCTATATAAACGACCATAAACGAGACAATATTTTATTTACAGAAGAACTAAGGAAAAAGGTTGAAATAGGTGCAGAACAGCTCTACATAATTCTGAATTCTAAAGTAATACCAAAACCAGTTTATACTAAAAAGTGTCTAAAGTGTTCAATCAGTGATTATTGTGGACCTAGAATTAAGACTAGTGCTAAAAGATACTGCAACAATATTAAGCTTGAAGCTATTAAAGAAGGTGATTAAAAAATGAAAAAGCTTCAGAATGTACTGTATATTTTAACACCAGATTCTTATTTGTTTTGTCAAAATGAAACAATAGCTATCAAGATTGGTGGAATAGAAAAAGTAAGAATTCCTTCGCACACAATAGAGTCTATTGTGTGCTTTGGGAATACAACAGTTTCAACACCATTCATTCAATTTTGTGGACAAAGGGGAATAGGTCTTACATTTTTATCAGAGTATGGTCGATTTTATGGCAGAGTAAATGGACCTGCTAGTGGCAATGTTCTGTTAAGGAAAAAGCAGTATGAACTATTATCAGAGGATAAATATCCATTGCAGCTTGTATCTAATATATTATTAGCAAAGTTGCTAAATTCAAAGAACTTATTGATGCGTGCTGCAAGAGAACATTCCCAAATAGAATCAGCTGATGAACTTAGAGAAGCATCAAGTAGGATAACAAATATAGCTAAAAAAATATCAGAAGCAGATAATATTGATAGCTTAAGAGGGCTAGAAGGAGTAGCAGCAAATGAGTATTTTGGAGTTTTTGATCATATGATAAAAGCAAATAAAGAAGACTTCAAGTTTACTAAAAGGACAAAGCATCCTCCAGAAGATAATATTAATTCACTCATATCTTTTTTGTATACTTTGCTTAAAAACGATGTTCAATCTGCATTAGAAGCAGTGGGCATAGATCCTGCAGCTGGATTTCTTCATACACTAAGACCAGGAAGACCTTCTATGGCACTAGATTTGATGGAAGAACTTAGGGCATCTGTTTGTGATAGACTAGCTATTTCACTGATTAACTTAAAGGAGATAAAGGGTGATGACTTCAGCGTGGAACCTTCAGGCATTAAACTTAGTGATAAAGCACGAAAAGTAGTAATAAATGCATGGCAAAAAAGAAAACAAGAGGAAATCACCCATCCATTTTTAGAAGAAAAAATTCCAATTGGATTGATTCCATTTGCACAGGCTCAACTATTGGCACGTAATTTCAGAGGAGACCTTGACCAGTATCCACCATTTATTTGGAAATAATAAGTAAAAAGAAAGGAATAAGCATACAATGATGATACTTATTACATATGATGTAGATGTAACAAGTCAATCAGGAGCGAGTAGACTTAGAAAGGTCGCTAAAATATGTGAAAATTATGGTGTTAGAGTACAAAACTCAGTATTTGAATTACTGATAGATCCTGCACAACTAGTAGTTATAAAAAAGCAACTAAAAAGAGAAATAATTGAAGAATTAGATTCAATTAGGATTTATCACCTTGGGAAGAAGTGGCAAGGTAAAATAGAAACCATAGGGACTCAAAAAAAGATTCAGCAAGGAGAAACACTTATATTATAAGATTTGTGCGAACCTCTTCCATACATAAAACAGTGGGATGTTCGCGTAAAAAAAATGCACAAAAAGTCAAATTATTAAATATTATTAGTCGCACAACAAAAAAAATATATGCAAAATATATTATTATGACAAAAATGAAACAGATTACTTGGGGTTTGTAGTATATTTTTGCTGTCGCCCCTCACGCAGGGGCGTGGATTGAAACAT
>JAEYPM010000032.1 GCA_023410675.1 Bacillota bacterium
AGAATATCTAGTAAGCTCTAACACAGTGTTGTCCCCCTATTCTCGTGAGAATTTGTGTTTCTAATGGGACAATACCATATTGTTAGAGCTTTTTCAATTTGTAAATTTAACTAGCACAACAAGTTAAGTTATGATAATTAGTAACTAAAACTAAGGTGTCTGTTTCATAAGTAGTGCATTCAAAACCAGATTTTTTAAGAGGAAGGTAAGAAAATACCACATCAAGTAGCTCATCTTGTAAGCCAAATAGGAGTTCATTAGAATGACCAATGACTACCTTAATAGAATTTTTGGGTGATTGATAAAACAGTTTGATTTTTGACTGGAGGAAGGTTTCGTATAGTGCATTTGTACATCCTATACGTAAGTGATTGATATAGTTTACAGTTGAATGAATTTCTTTTATTGAAGCTTCTTCTAACTTTAAGATTCGTTTCGCATAATGATAGAAAATAGTTCCTTCTGGGTTTAAGCGGACTTCTTTATAGCTGCGATCAAATAATTTAGTGTTTAGTTCATCCTCAAGCTGAGCAATACGTTTTGTTACAGTAGACTGAGAAATGTAAAGATATTCTGATGTTAAGGTAAAATTTTTGAGTTTTGCTAGGACGAGAAAAGTCTTAATGGATTCAGTATTCATAGCAACCACCTATTCTAAAATGGAATAATAGTTATTAATATTATTCATTATACAAATAATATAACTTCTTGTATACTAAAATAAATCATTCATATTTGGAGGTAAAGCTATGTGGAATTCAGAGATATATAATAAATTTGGTAAAGAGAGACTTCAACCATCCATCGACTTATTAAACAGAGTAGATATCAATACATGCAATAGGATAATTGACATAGGTTGTGGATCAGGGATGAGTACACTGCCACTAAGAAAAAGATTCCCAAGTTCAGAGATTATAGGGATTGATTTATCAGAGAATATGTTAGAATCTGCTAAGCATTTAATGGAGGATGTCACATGGATAAAAAGGGATTGCAGCAAGAAATTAAATGACTTAGGAGCTTTTGATCTTGTTTTTTCTAATGCATTTTTACAATGGGTAGATAATCAAAGTGAATTTATTATGAATACTAAAGAGTTGTTAGTTGAAAATGGAGTTTTTGCAATTCAAGTTCCAGCATTTGAGGAAATGGAAATTGCACAGATTATAAAAGAAATGGCAGCTGAATTTAATAAAGAAAAAAAGGTCTTTAATAATATGGATCAAAGTCTTTGTTACAACTATAGCTTAAGAGAATATTACGACATGTTTACCAGGCATTATTCAAAGGTTGAAATATGGCAAACGAATTATATCCATCAAATGAAAGATCAGCATTCTATTATTGAATTCATAAAAGGAACTGCATTATTACCTTATCTTCAACGTTTAAATGATACTGAGGCAAAAGACTTTTTAGACAGAATATATTTAAAAACGAAGCAAAGCTATCCTCAAAGCGAAAATGGATCAGTTTTATTTGAGTTTAAGCGATTATTTATTATTGCAAGAAGATAGTGAAAAATAATAATAAATAATAATGAATAAAATAGTACAAATAGTAAATATATTTGATATAATCTTATTAAGAGGTTAGCCTCAATCATAAAAGGCATAAATATTAGAATAAAGAGAGAAGACTAATTGCTAGAATACTTTTGGAGGAGGATTTTTTATGATGAAATTTATTATGTTTGCATAGCAGTAGCTATTGCAATTTTATAATATGAGGTATAGCTACTGCCACCCTAAAGAATTAAGGAATTTAGGAGGCAAATATGAGCTATAGAAAAGCAGAAGAAATTCTGCCTATTGAATTAATAGAGTTAATACAAAACTATGTGGATGGCGTAAATATTTATATTCCCAGAAAAGAGAATCAAAGAAAAGAATGGGGAACGAACACATTCATACGTAAGGAGTTAGAAGACAGAAACCTTCAGATAGTTACTGACTTTAAACATGGGTATAATGCTGAAGAGTTATCAAATAAATACTTTTTATCAAGGAAAAGTATTGAGCGTATTTTGCGTGAAATGAAATGAATAATGTTAGAGCTGAGCTGATTCAAAAAGTGGATTGGCTCAATTTTTTTTAGAAAAATCTTTAAGGTAGTAATAAAATATAGCGGCTTATAAAATTAAAGTAAAAAATTAATTGTGGAGGAAGAATTTTATGACTACGCCAGTTTATTTTGCATAGCAAAGGCTATTGCAAATAAAAGTTAAAGAATCATGTAATAGCCCTTTGCACATCCATTTACAAATTTTATAGGAGATGCAAAATGAGCTATTTAAGAAAAATAGAATATACAATACTACCACAGGAATCTTTTAAAATTATAAGGAACTGCCCTAAGTGTGGCACTAAAGCAGTATTTCATAACACAAATTGCTTTCGCGTGAATGCAAACGGAAATAAAATTGATGTATGGCTAATTTATCAATGTATAAAATGTAAACATACAAATAATTTAACAGTCTATGAAAGATGTAATCCAAAGAGCATTCTAAAACAAGAATATGAAGGATTTTTAAGTAATTCTAGTTTATTAGCCTTTCAGTATGGAACAGATCCTCAGTTTTTTAAAAGAAACAAAGCAGAAGTTGATTGGTCTGATATTAGATATCTGATTAGTAGAAAAGATGATATAATAGACATGAATGATCAATGTTTTCAAAAGGATGATTTTTTTGTAGTTAGAAACAGTCATACCCTAAAAGTACGAACAGATAAAGTAGTATCTGAGATTTTAAGCCTTACCAGGTCAAAAGTTAAAGAATTAATAAATTTAGGGATGATTACTGTAGAAGAAGATAAAAAAGAACACACGATTATGATCAAAATTCACAGAGCATAAGGCCATCTTAAAAATGTGAATGTATACTGAAAGAATTATTTGAAGCAAATGTTATCTTCATTAAAGGATTGTGGTTATAAGAAAGCATCACTTGCCGTACAAAAAATTAATTATGCAGTTAAGATGTATACTAATGTGGGATTTGAAATTGTAGATGAAAATGATCAGGAATATATCATGGTGCACTATTTTTAATAATACCCCTGTATGAATACAGGGGGTATTAAAGTGATGAAGTATATTTTTATGCGAATGAAAAAAGAGAAATGCCATCCTAATAGAGAAAGGAGCAAATCCATGAAAGAACGTTATACACTAATTAAGGCCTACCAGAAAAATGATCACCTTAGAGAAAGCTTTAATGACTTAGCTAAAAGAACCTTTTCGTTAGACTTTGAGGATTGGTACCAAAATGCCTATTGGCAAGATAATTATATTCCTTATTCTATAGTAGATGAGGATAGGATAGTCGCCAATGTTTCAATAAGTCCAATGAAATTTTTACATAACAAACAGGTCTTTCATCTTATTGAGCTAGGAACGGTTATGACAGATGAAGCTTATAAAAATAAAGGATTGATTAGGCAGCTAATGGGTGAAATCGAACGGGACTATGAAAATAAAGTTGATGGCTATTTTCTATTTGCTAATAAAAGTGTATTAGACTTTTATCCTAAGTTTGGGTATAAAAAAATGAAGGAGTATGAATATTTTAAGGATGTTAGCAATGACACTGAAATGACTGCTGAAAAAATATCAATAGAGGATAGAAAGACAAGAAGGCAGTTTGAAGAGGCAATAAGAACGAGCCATATCCAAAATAGTTTTTATATGAAAGATAACTTAGAGCTGATCATGTTCTATGCTACTAAATTTATGTCTCATAATATTTATAATATAGAAAGTGAAAATGCCTATGTTATAGCTGAAGTTGATAATGAAGAACTATATTTGTATGATGTTATCACACCAGAACAAGTCGATTTAGATAAAGTTGTCTTCGCCTTCGGGAAGACAATAAAGAAGGTCATATTAGGGTTTGCACCATTAGAAAAGAAGGATTATGAAGTTAAAGCAATTCCCCAAATAGAGGATGTACTATTTGTAAAAGGAGATGTTTTGCAAATAATAGAGGATAATCAGCTAAGATTTCCAGTATTGTCACATACCTAATTGCAGTATATGTTTATAGAAAATTGTGTTAAAATAAATCTTAACACAATTTTTTTTAATAATATAAACTAAGTGAAGGGGAAGCAAAATGAAAAATAATCCTCTATATCAAGACGTTAGAAACTGGATTTATCGTAATGCAAGAGCAATAGAATTAACGCTATGGAAGTATTTTTTTGAAAAGGGGCGTAAGGAAGATGTATTAGATGCATTAGCAGTCTATCAAAACGACGATGGTGGTTTTGGACATGCATTAGAAGCAGATAGTTGGAACCCGTACTCATCACCCTATACAACCCTACATGCTATTCATCTATTAAAAAGTATTGACTATACAAACTTAAGTCATCCTATATATCAAGGTATTATAAAATACCTTCAGTCTGAGCAGCATTTTATGGAATATGGATGGCGATTTAATATTCCTACGAATGATCATTACCCCCATGCACCTTGGTGGAACTATAGTGAAGAAGCAAATCATACAGAGAGTATAGGTCTTTCAGCAGGACTTGCATCATTTGTTTTACAAAATATGAGTAAGGATACAGCTTTATATAAAAAAGTATTAAGTCTAGTGGATGATCTCATTAAGAAAATGCTTTATGAAGATAGTTTTGGTGATATGGGCATAGGAGGCTTTATTGTGCTTGTAGATACTTTAAAAAGAGTGATGCCCGATAGTAATAATTATGACGAATTACAGACTAGGCTTAATCAGTTGGTAAAAAAATCCATAGAGCACGATACTACAAAATGGCAGTTCTATGGCGTTCGTCCATCAAACTATATAACATCTCCAAATAGTATTTATTATGAAGATAACAAAGAAATTGTACATAAAGAATTAGATTATCTATTAAAGACAAAGTCAGCTGGTGATGTATGGGGCATTACTTGGACATGGTTTGATAACATGGACAAGTATGCTAAAGAGTTTGCAGTGAGTGAAAATTGGTGGAAGGCATATAAGGCAATAGAGAAAATGAAATTTTTATGGAATTTTCAAGTGCTATAAAGTTAGTTTTAATTAGATAAGTAAGGTTCGTTTAACACAGATGTTAAGTATAAGTGACAATGTTCAAACGCTAACTGGTAGAGGTGATCGACATATAATGACATAATGGATTTGGGGTGGGAAGATGAGCTTTGGAAAAAGGTTATTCACATTACGAAAAGAAAAAAATATATCTCAAGAAGAGCTGGGAGGATACTTAAATGTATCAAGACAAACCATATCAAAATGGGAACTAGGTGAAACAACGCCTGAAATGGAAAAACTCATACTGATGTCTGAGTTTTTTAATGTATCACTCGATGAATTAATCAAAGGAGAAAAATCAGAGCTAGAAACACCAGAGCAAGAAAAATCAGGGCAAAAAACATCAGAGTCTAAGAAGGAAAAGAATGCTGTGATTTACGCATTGAAAATTGTTGGTATGGTAATAGGGGCGTTAGTATTTATTGAAGTTCTTGTAATGGCCATATATTTTTTGACGAACGGTTTTCCACCACTATAATTTAGAGGAGAACATCTATGAAAAAAACCGAGGATATGTCATCAATTGTATATGTCATAAAAAAACTGTTAGCATTGATAATCATCATGGTTATATCATCAATTCTAGCAGAAGGGATCGTTATTATTGCACATTACATCATGGGGTATAATGTTTTGAATGGAGAAATATTACCTATGGAAATAATGTTGCTCATGAAATACTATGGTTATTCAATATTTATACTAATAACAATTATATATTGTAAATTTATTGAAAAACGTTCTATAAAGTCTATGGGCTTTAATAAGAAGGTTTTTGATTATTTAAAAGGTATGTTGGTTGGGATAATATTACTAGTCCTATCAATTATTATAACAATACTAGCAGGAAGTATTTCATATCATGGAATTTATAAAGATATTAATTATTTCATGATTGTTCTATTTTGGGGTGCATTTATGATTCAGGGAGCAATGGAAGAAACTTTGTGTAGAGGATTTTTGATGATTTCCCTTATGCAAAAAATTTCTATACCATTTGCTATTTTTATTAGCTCCTTAGTATTTATGATTCCTCATTTTTCTTCTCTTTTTGGAGGAGAATTGATTTATAGTTTTTTTGGAATAGTTAATCTGTTCTTAGTATCTATTATATTTTCTTTGCTTATTATGAATAAGAAAACCATATGGATAGCGTGTGGCATGCATAGCTTTTGGAATTTTTGCCTATTTAATATTTTCGGGCTGAACTTAAGTGGGACACAAAAGACAATAGCAGTTTTTAATTTGGGCATAGATACTAAGAATATTTTAAATGGGGGGACATATGGCATTGAAGCAAGTGCTATAACCACAGTAGTTTTGAGCGTATATGTAGGGCATCTTATTTTAAAAGTTAGAAAGATTAAATGTGAAAGTATAGAGATTTAGAAGTAAATATGAAATAATATAATAAGGATTCTTGATAACTGATATAGGAGTGATTGAATGGAGTTTTCTATAGCGACACATGATGATATTGATCAGTTAGTTGAAATGAGGATGTTATATCTATATGAACACTTTAAGGAGATAACCGAGACCTCCAAAAAATCAATTGAGGAAAGTCTTCCAAGATATTTTAGTCATCACTTAGGAGAGAATATGATTGCATTTGTAGCAAGAGAGAATAATAAAATTGTTTCAACTGCATTTTTAATGATCATTGAAAAACCAGCTAATCCTAATTTTATAACGGGGTTAATAGGTGAAGTATTAAATGTTTATACATGTAAGGAGCATAGAAGACAGGGGATTGCCAAACATTTAATGCAGATGCTACTAGCTTATGCAAAAGAACATAAACTGGACTTTATAGAATTGAAAGCAACAAGTGATGGATACGTACTCTATAAAAACCTAGGCTTTAAAAAGGTAACAGCCACAAATCCTTCTATGAAATACATAATTGAATCACACTAAAGTGTATTTATAGAATGAACGTGTGTTAGATTGTATTTTTAATAAAATACTTGATAAAGTATCCATTTATGGGAAGATACAAAATATCTAAGCTGTACAAGATATTCTCTATCTTCAATTTTTAAATGGCAGCCATAATCTATAGTATTTATGCCTGAATAGTTGTTATCTTTAATATATAAGATATTTGTTATCTGAGCTGTAATAAGACAATGTTCTTCATTTTCTAAGCGAAGACGCAAAGGAGTTATTTCACCCAGAGTATTAAATTTTGATATTATTTCTACTGGAATATTTTTAAGATTCATAAAATCACTCCTTTAAACAGAACATATGTTCGATTAAATTATAGCATAAATAAGTAATTATTGTAAATAAAAATGGAGTAAAAGACCAATTGATATAAAGATCTTTATGAATAAATCACTAGGGGGATAGGCGATGTATAGATGGATAGCTATGGCTTTAGTAATAATAATTTGTTTCACAGGCTGCATCATCAAAAAAGAGAATGTTTCATTGCAACAAGAAAAAAAGATAGAAAATGAGATGAACAGTAAAAGCGAAAATAAGGCAGATGGAAATACAAATGAGAATAACCAAAAAACAAGTGATATTATAGAAATCAAGGTGCTTTTTCATGAGGAGAATCCTGATTGGAATGATGATATAACGATTACAAATAGCAAAATAATAGAGGATATTATGTCTATGATTGAAGCAAGTACATCACCTATAGATGAATCTAAGGCAAGTCAGATAAGAGAAATGTCTCAAAAGGATAATCAGATTATTGCAATCCAGTCAAATGGCGTAAAAAAGGAAATGATTTTTGTATTTGATACACTTTACGAAGTAGGATACATAGAGATAGAGGGGAAAAAATATGAGCCAGATTATAGCTTCTTTCGCTATCTTGGGGACTTAAATGAGTATGCAAGCTTTGATACAAATATTGAGGAGAAAGTACTTGAAATCTTTGAGAAGTATCACTGGACTGTTGACTATAAAATAAGTTCTTTAAAAGAAAAGTTGCCAGACAATCTAAAACATAAGGCAGGAGAATATCCAACAAAAATATATTGGGCTTATAATAATGAACTCTCTAAGGAAATAGGCCTTGATTTTACCAGTTATCTAGGTGGTGATGTAGTTGTAGAGATTTATAGACTAAGAGAAGCATTGCCAGAGTTTATGGAGCCAAGAAGAAATGCAAGAGGAATTGTGCTAAAGCATAATGATAGCGTCATAGGCACATACATCGATGCGGGTAGGCATGAATCCTTTGCTTGTTCCCTTGATAGAAAGCATTTAACAGATATTACAAGTAAAAACTGGGATGAATGGGTTTCAAACTATATTGATGCTCAGGATGAATTAGAAATTAAACTGTCTAAGATGACCCCAGAGGATATAATCAAGACATATTATAAGGCATTAGATAAAAATGATATAAAACTAGCAAGAGCATGTATGACAAGAGCAAACTTATCCCATGAGTTATCATCTAATTTAAATAATTACTATCTTTTTAATAAGGATAGTGGCAAGAAAAATAACAATATTAAAAGAGCGAAACTGCTAGGCATAGAAGAAATGGAAGGGATAGAAAATGAACAAGGGGTATTAGAATACTACGTTGAAGTTGATTTTGATTTTAAAGAAACAATCACTTCAGAGGATGGGGTTGGGCCAAGATTTATTACATTAAAAAAAGAATCCGAAAAAAGTGGTTGGAGAATTGATAGTATTGGGACTGGCCCATAAATATAAATTTTAATTTATTTATATAATGTAGGCTATTATGATAAAATAATATAAATAAGGACTATAGGAGGATACAATATGCGGATTTTAGCGATGACGTGTTGTTGTGTAGATGTTTTTCCCGAAAAAAATAAGATAGCAGTGGGAGGAAATGCTCTAAATCTTGCAGTAAACTGTGCGATGACAAATATAGCTGAAGCTTATCTCATGGGGAATATAGGGACAGACGCCTATGGTAAAGAAATCATTAAGGTGGTTGATAAGTACAAAATTGGAAGAGAACGTCTCTATAGAGTAGAAGGAGAAACTGCCAACCATATTATAAGAATAGCCAAGGATGGAGATAGATACTTTACTGAAGGAAGCTGGACTGATGGTGTATATGGAGATTATCGTATATCAGAGCAGGATAAACAGTATATGAACACTATGGACGCAATTGCCGTTACGCTTTATGATCCAAATTATAAGGAAATAATCAATATTAAAAGGAAGGGAAAATTTGTTTTGGCAGTTGATTTTCATGATGAGCTCTTACATAATGAATGGAAAGAAGATTTAGATGCGATAGATTTATTTTTTATAAGTGGTAAAAAAGAAGAATTACCAGAACTTAAAAAGTGGTCTAATGAGTTTTCGACAGTATTTGTTGCAACCTTAGGAGCAGAAGGAAGCATTGCTTATTATAAAGGGGAGGAATTTGTATGCCCTGCCGAGCCAGTGGATGAAGTAGTAGATACAACAGGATGTGGTGATTCCTATCAAGGGGCATTTATCGCTCATTATATTAAGACACAGGATATTCTTTATTCAATGAGAGAAGGCTCAAAAGCAGCAACAAAAACATTAAAACATGTGGGAGGGGTCATCGCCTAACACAATCTTAAACCGATCTTAAATTTAGGGGGATAAAAAGATGTTAAATGAAGAGATATTAGAAAGTGGTAAAAAGTTATATGAAGAGGGTGCCTATGAAGAAGCTATAAAATTATTTGAAATTGTAGCAGACCGGGGAAGCAGTGAGGCACAATACTATTTTGGGGCATGTTATTTTCATGGACAAGGAGTAGAAGCAGATATTGATAAAGGCGTAACATGGATAAAGAAGGCGGCAGAAGGTGGATGGGCTTTTGCACAGTGCGACTTAGGGCTTTGCTATAGAAAAGGATATGGGGTTATGCAGGATGACGAAAAAGCAGTTTACTGGTACGAAAAAGCAGCAAAACAAGGAGATAGGATAGCACAAAGTAATTTAGGGCATGCCTATTTATATGGTGACGGCGTAGAAGAAGATATGCTATTAGCAAAAGAATGGCTTAAGCGATCTGCAGATCAAGGGTATGAAAAAGCTCTTTATAGATATAATCTCCATTTTACCTATGAAATTAATGCAAGTCAGGAAGCAATAGAGATATTTAAAGAAGGAGAAGAGCTCTTTAATGATAAGCGATATGAAGAAGCAGTAGAAGTTTTTATTAAAGCCTCTAAGCTAGGTCATCCTGACGCACAAAACTATTTAGGTTACTGTTATCAAGAAGGATTAGGAATAGAACAAGATTATGAAGAAGGCATTCAGTGGCTTATGAAAGCAGCCAAGCAAGGATTTCCACAAGCAGAGTTTAACTTGGCATATAGTTATATGCATGGCGAAGGGACACCAAAGGATATGAAGAAAGCAATATATTGGTATACAAAATCAGCAGAACATACCTATAGAGATGCTCAGAAAAATCTTGCAAATATTTATTGGGATGGTGACGGAGATGAATCTTTAATCAATAAGCCTCTTTCCATTAAATGGCGTATTGAAGCGGCAAAACAAGGAGATGTTGATGCTCAATTTTTACTTGGTGAATATTATATGAATGGTGATGGTGTGCCTCAGGATAATGAGAGGGCAAAGTATTGGTTTAAAAAAGCAGCAGAACAAGGGGACTCTGAGGCACAATATTATTTAGATCGATTAACAGGTGGTATTATATATAGCATTCTTAAAAGAGGCTATATGGGATAGTAGAATAGTATTCACATTGATGTGGATAATTTTACTTCACAGACCTGGTGTGGTATTTGTGAATAAAGTAATATAATTTATGGGTGTGATGTTGATAACTATAGATAAATCAGTGGAAAACTTATAGTTTATGTGGATAAATGGGTTTTTTACTATGTTGTATGTGGATAATCTTTTCAAATAGTACACAGTTTTATACCTTATATGAGCTATTTGTAACTAACCGATTAAGTTAGTTAGAGGTAGCTCTTATTCTATTTGCCTAGTCATTCATCTATTAAGTAAATGGCTAACTAATATAAATTAATATAAGTTGATATAAATATAAATTGATATAAGTTAATGTAAAAAATTAAATATTGAAAATACAAAATAAATAAAGTAAAATGTAATGTGTTATGTATTCATAATTAAAAAAATGTGTGAGGGATATTGATGATAAAAGCAAAGGTATGGCGTATAGTTGCAATAAGTGTTTTAGGAATAAGTATTTTATCAGGGTGTAATAAGGCAAAAGATATGGTTAATAACATACCTAATAGAGAAGAAATTCAGGAGTCTTCAGAAGTAACTAAAGAGATCCAAAAAGAAGCTAAAGAAGTTGGATCTATAGAAGATTTATATTTTGATCGTTATAACTATGATGGATTTGTGAAGCTGAATGATCCTAATGCCACTTTGAGCATACCAGAGGGAAAAGATCAAGTTTATAAAGTGGGAGAACATATTCAGCCAGGAATGTATATGGCAGTACGTAACAATGAGGGGGCTGCTTGCGTTACGATTAATGAAGATGGCAATTTAGGAGATGGAGATACTCTTTTTATAGACTTATGTGATGTAAATTGTATTTTTGAACTAAAAGCTGGACAGTATTTAGTAGCACATGGCTGCAATATATATGATATCGAAAAGGAATATAAAGCACCTATGGATGGCGATGCCTACTTGCCAGGAATGTTTAAGGTTGGTGCTCATATACCAGAAGGAGAGTATGTAGCAATAGGAGCTTATCCACTTGTAAAGGTATATAACGCAAATGCAATCAACGATTATGATGGTGAGGAATTTGATGAGGCACATGATTCAAGTGTTGTTTTTGAAGTGAAGAATGGTCAGTATCTTAAAGTTGAAAGCGGTATGATTTATCCAATAGACAAGATTCCTTCCTTATTAAAAGAAAGAGAAACTTTTTCACGAGGCATTTATAAGGTGGGAGTAACAATACCAGCAGGTAGTTACACTGCAAAAAGCACAGCACAAAGAGCAAAAGTTCAGATATTTAAAAGCAATAATTATGACTCAGATACCATAATATCTTCTGTTAATGTTGAGCCAGAAGCAGATTTAGTCCTTGAAGAAGGACAATATGTCATAATATATGAGGCGGAGCTTAGTGCGACGGATCATGCTAAAACTAATAAGGTAAAGACTGTTGAAAAGGGAACAGACATTATATTTGATTCACAGATCAAACCAATCCTATCAGTTAAAGGAAAAGCCACATATAAGGTAGGGGCGGAGATACAGCCAGGAGAGTATATTTTATTTACCCATGAAAATGGTAATGGGTACATGGAAATTACAGATGAAGCAGGAGAAATAGTAAGTAACAGTAGCATGTACACTACAGAAATTATCCATATCAAGCAAGGGCAAAATGCACTCCTTCAAGATCTAGATGTTTATTCTATTGACAAGGTTCCTTATATTCCTAAAAAAGGGGAGGGCTATCTTCCTGGACAATATAAAGTTGGTGTGCATATACCAGCAGGTGAGTATCTAGCAATAGGGGATTTAATCATACTAGAAACGTATAGTGATAATACATTTGAATATGAGGCAAGAAAAGGGAAACTGGCCATTAACAATCATGGTATTATTACACTAGAAGAAGGTCAATATTTGGAATTTGGGACAGATGGAAACCTTTACCCAATAGATAAAGCTCCTTCTATTGTGCCAGAAGATGGTGTTTATAAATCAGGAATGTATAAGGTGGGGACACATATACCAGCTGGAACTTATGAATGCATTGCAGCAGGTACAGACGGTTATGTGGTGATCTATAAAGACAGTAAAAATAGTGACTCTAGTGAGTTATCAACCACAAAAATTGAAGGGAAGTCAACGGTTACGCTTGTAGAAGGACAGTACGTAGGTATTTTTGGAGCGAATGCTACAGCAAAAAAATAGCTTAGAATTTTAGATTAGTATACCAAATAAAGGAAAAAATACATAGCCGCCAAGATAAGACTTGGCGGCTTATATCATACCGCCATCTAAGGTAATAATTTGACCGGTCATATAAGAAGATAGGTCTGAAGCTAAATACAAACAGGTATTAGCCACATCAGATGGAGAGCCAGTTTTGCATAAGGGAATGTCCTCAGTAAAAGCTTCTTTTTCTTCTTTGGAAAAATGACTGTTCATATCTGTATCAATCCAGCCACAGGCAATACCATTAACACGAATATTTGAAGGACCTAACTCTCGTGCAAGGCTTCTTGTAAAACCGTTAAGAGCACTTTTACTTGTTGCATAAGCAACTTCACAGGAAGCACCTATATTTCCCCAAATAGAAGAAATGTTAATAATACAACCCTTTTGATTAGAAATCATATGTGGGACAGCTAAGTAGCAGCAGTTATAAGCAGTATTCACATTGGTGTGGATAATTTTATTCCACAGGTCTGGGGGTGTATCTGTGAATAAACCCACAAAACTTATACCTGCATTGTTGATAACTATAGATGGATAAGTGCCAAACTCATTATTTATGTGGATAAATAGATTTTTTGCTGTGTCATATGTGGATAAATCGCCAAAATAATACACAGCTTTATACCCAGCCTGAGTAAACTCATTATAGGTATGAACAAGTCTTTCTTTATTGGTGGCAGCATTTAAAACAATGCGAGCACCTCTCTTTGCAAAAGCAAGTGCAATAGCTTTTCCTATTCCTCTTGAAGAACCAGTAACAAGGACAATATCATTTTCATATCTCATAGTGGATTCATCATAACCTTTCTTAAATTAGATAAATAATACAAAATGAGTATAACCTAAACGTGAACACTAAATAATAAGCGTATATTACTACAATACAACAAAAATAACAATCATGTAATATATTAGTACTAATAATTTATTTTTTATATAAAGTATGGTATGATAGGTAATGGTAAAAATTTATAGTAGATAAATTCACTGTTCATTCTATACATAGAGTATCAGTTTATATTATCTTAATGATCTTGTAATATAATGATGTAGCTATAAAGTATACTAAAGAACATATATTTTTGGTACAAAAAGGAGATGAGGATAAATTAACTTTGATATAAATTTAGGATTATAAGAAAATAATAAATAGATAAAGTGATAAATAAAGTAATAGCATAATATTGAGGTGGCAATTAATGAGTAAAGAACAAAACTCTAAAAAGGGTACAGTCAAAAAAACGAAAATGCAGAAGCTTATCTCTACATTTTTAAAATCAGCTGGAATTACAGTGCTAGTAAGCATTTTTCTAGTAGGGATACTAGCATGGAGTTATAGATATTTTATGTATGATGATAGTGGCTTGGGAGAGTATGGACAAGGAACTAATAAAAATCCATTGCAACAGGAGAAGGATGTAAAACAAACTGTAGCAGTTTTTGGTATTGATAAAGATGGTTACCGAACAGATGTAATACTTCTTGTTAATTTTGATAGTGCGACAAAAAAAGTTAAAATATTATCTATTCCTAGAGATACTAAGATTGATTGGTCAGAAGATATGAAGCAAAAACTTAGAGACCTTAATAAATCAACAGTATCTGTTTCAAAGATTAATGAAATGACAGCTTATGGAGGGATAGAAAACATTAGAGAATTTACAATCTCTGAGATAGAAAACATGTTGGGTGTTAAAATTGATAATTATGCCATCGTTAGTATTGATGCCTTTAATCAAATTGTTGATGCTATTGGCGGTGTAGAAGTTGATGTACCAGCTTTAGAAAATGGAAGGGGTCTTCATTATGACGACTATTCTCAAGACCTTCATATCCATCTTGAACCAGGCTTGCAATTATTAGATGGTAAGCAGGCAGAAGGGCTGGTACGTTTTAGACATGGCTATACAGAAGGCGATGTTGGACGTATTAAAACACAACAGATATTTTTAGAAGCATTTGCTAAAAAAGTAATGAGTCCTCAAATGATTACAAAAGTTCCGCAAATAGCATCTGTTTTATTTAGCTCTATAAAAACAGATATACCGCTAGCTGATATTCCTAAATATTATTCTTACATGAAAAAGCTAGATATAAGTACGCTTAAGTTTGAAATTATTCCTGGAGAGGGACGCTATATAGGAAGTGTTTCTTATTTTATTCCGGATATGAATAAAATGGAGGAAGTAGTTAATACCATATTTTTTGATAAAGAACCAATAGAAGAAACCACTACTATGACTCAAGATACAGAACCAAAGGAAACAGAACCCAAAATAGATAGAACTGTAACCATACAAATACTCAATGCAAGTGGCATACGAGGACAAGCACAAAAGGCAAAAGAAATGATAGAGGCAGATAGCTATATTGTAAATAATATAGGTAATTTCCAAGGAGATAGACAATCAAAAGTGACGATATATGCAATCAATGTTGCAAGAGCTGAGCAGTTTAAAAAATACTATCCAAATGCAAAAATTGAGCAAAAAGAAGATATAGACTATGATATTGTCATTATACTAGGGACAGAAGAGTAAAAATACATCAACAGGGGGTAGAATAATGAAAAAAGTATTATCTTTTATTTTAGGTACCATGGTGATCTATGCTATGACACTCAATGTTCAGGCAAGTGTTCTTCATGAGATTAAAAACGAAAGAACCATTACTAAAGGAGCACAGCTAATCACCTATAACCTTTTAACAAGTGAAGGATGGAGAGATCTTTATATGCTTAAAGTTGACCTAAATGACGATAACGTAGTTGTTAGGCCAATTGAGTCAAGCACACTTGGAGAAAGAGATACAATATTAAACTTAGTGAATGGATCAGGTGCTATTGCAGGGGTCAACTCAGATTTTTTTGATTTAGCAACGAATAGTACACCAAGTTTTGGTCCAGTAATACAAGATGGATATATTAAGCATGCCTACAATAACATATTAACCACATTAGGTCCTAAGAAAAATATGGGAACCTTACTTATAGATAACGCAAATAATCCTTTGATGGATCTTTATAGTGTTGTTCTTGATATTTATGCAGATAATAATAAAATAGCTAGTGCGGCATCCTATAATAATATTCCTACTTCATTATCCGCACCTGTCATACTTGATAGACAGTTTTATGTGGATACTACTAAGGCACTTTCAAAACTAAAAGATGCTTATACAGTAGTGGTAGAAGATGGTGTAGTTACTTATATATCTAGTTTGGGTGAAGTCCTGCCCATTCCAGTAAATGGGTATGTGATCTTAATGAACGAGAACACCTTAAATACATATAGTTTTAATTTGCAAGTAGGAAATTTCATGGAGATAGACCAAACAGTTGAATTATATGGAAGTTTATATGACTCTGTAAATAGTATTAAGTTAGGAATTGGTGGCGGAGGAATCATCATGAAGGATGGACAACCTTATACCCAGCCTAGTCATAAGGTATCGCCTAATTCAAAGGACCCAAGAACAGTAGTAGCCACTACAAAAGATACCAATGAATTACTACTTATAGCAATCGATGGAAGAGGCAATTCAATAGGTGTAACCCACGAGGATTTAATTAGTCTCTTGAAATCCTATAATATTAAAGATGCTATGTACTTTGATGGAGGAGGCTCCACAACTCTAGTAGCAAGAGAGCATGCATCTAAAGAAGTTAAACTTCAAAATGCACCTTCAGGTGGTGCACAAAGAAAAGTAGTTAATGGTCTTGGCATATTCACAACAAATATGCCATCAACCTTAGATAAACTATACATAGAATCTAAATTAGACAGAACTGTTATAGGGGAAGGAATAGCCTTTACTGTAAAAGCAGTTGACGATAATGAGAATCCTGTAGACATCACAAGTAATAGTATAAGCTGGAGTGTTGCTGGAGTAAGTGGTATATTTACAGATAATGTTTTTTATCCTTCATCTTCAGGGAAAGCTCTTATTATTGCATCCTCAAATGGTGTGGAGGCAGTTAAAGAAATACAAGTTAGTGAAAAGCCTATGGGCATTAGAATAGAGCCAGAGATCGTGCAGATTGATGAAAATAGTTCAAAAACAGTGCAAGTATATGGCATTGACCAAGATGGCTTTAGTGTACCTATGTCACCAGATAAGATTACTTGGACAAGCAGTGATAAGAATGTGACTGCGTTAGGTAATAAAATTAGTACTTCTAAAAAGACAATAGCGATATTAACAGCAGACTATATGGGAACAAAAGCAAAGGTGCAAGTGGTTGTAGGACCAGCAGTAGTTCCTGTTGAATCCTTTGAAGAAAATATTGGATCATGGGTAGCAAGTCCTAAGAGCATTAAAGGTAAAGTAGAGCCGTCAAGAGAACTTAAGTATCATGGTGATCAAGCACTCAAAATGACTTATACCTTTGAAAAAGGGAAAGGAAAACAAGTAGCGTATACAGTGTTTTCAAAGCCTATTTCTATTACTGAAGAAGCATCTCATATTAATATGTGGGTTTATGCTAAAGGACAAAAGGATGGATTTAAGCTTCAACTTACAGACAAAGCGGGAAGTACTCATTATATAGAACTTTCAAGTAGTCTTACGCATGAAGGATGGAAATACTTAAGTGTGCTCCTTCCAGATAATGTGAAGCTACCAGCTCAGGTTACTAGAGCGTATGCCTTTTCTGATACGGTCAATGAAACAAGAACAAGTGCAGTTTATATGGATCATGTTTCTATTACTAGAGGGGTTAAAAATATAGATCAGATAAAAAGCGAAAATATATTTGACCCTCTGTATAAACAAACATTACAGGCACCAAAAGATCCAGAGTATTGTATTAATATTACATCATCAACACAACGATCAGAAAAGATTAGTGGTAACTATCAAAGTACATATGTTTATCAAAATGAATTTCAGGTAAGTGATCATAAGGATACAAAGGTAATCATTGTACCTACGGACTTAGGTGGTATTAGAGAAACGAATAAGGACTCATGGATCAGCATAAAGAATACACTTTCACAGACAAATGCGAAAAATATTATTTTTGTTATGAGTAAGAATCCCAAAACTGATTTTAAAGATCAAAGAGAAGGAAAAGCCTTTCATGATTACTTAGTATCTGTGAGGCAACAAACTGCAAAAAATATATTTGTAGTCTATATGAGTGATGCTGAAGATGTTAATCTTTATGATGGTATCAGGTACATAAGAGTGAATAAAAAAACAACAGATGCTAAGTATTTGCAATTCAAAGTTGTCAATCAAAATATTTATTATACCTTTGTATAGCATTCACATTACCGTAAGCCAAAAATAAGGAGGCATTTATGAAAAGAAAATACATGATAATATTGGCAGCAGTATTCTTAATAATAGCAACCACAATATATGCAGCAGGACCAGGAACGGCAGACGATCCAGTTGTTACAAAGAGCTATGTTGATAAAGTAGTCAGTGATTTGATGCAGAAGCTTAATATAAATGGAGATGCTAATACAAACACTTATCAAGTAGTCACTGTTAAAGAAGGACAAGTTATCCTTGGAAAACAAGGAACTGAGATTATTGTAAGATCTGGTGAAGGTATTGTATTATCTTCAGTAGCTGGAGGACTTCAAGATATGACTGAAGGCACAGATGTTGAAGGAGGAAAGTATGCTCCTAGGTATCACCTCTTAATTGTTCCAAAAGAAGATGGTAGAGGAATCATGGCAACAAAGGAATTAATAGTAATGGTACGCGGTGGACATATTATTCAATAAGAAGAAATGTCAGGATGAAAAGAAAGGTGTAAGGTTACAATGAAAAAACAAATAAAAATATTATTGTATTGCCTACTTGCAGTTTCACTACTGAGCTGTATAAGAATAGGAGTACTTAGAGCGAGTACTGAAAATAGTGAAAAAAATATTCAGATTGCTGTAAGATATTCAGATGTTTTAAGTATAGCACAGCAAAAACAAATGGATACTCAGGAAGTTTTAGAAAGGTTAAAGTCAGCAGGTGCAACGACGCTATTTGTAAGAGAAAATACAGTTATGCCACTAACAAGAGGCGAGTATTACAACTATAAGGAGCAAGGCAAAATAGCTGTTTTTGAAGGTAGCCAAATTAAACCTTTATATAACAATGATTCGAGGATTACATCACATCTTACTTATATTCAAGGGCAAAATCCTGATATTATGAACTTAATATATAATAACCTTAAATATAAGAATATCCCTGTTTCTATGTTTGAAATACAAGATTACATTTTAATAGAAGTAAAAGATTTAAGTGCAAGTTTAACAAGTATTGGAACAGGGTTTAATTATGAGGATTTAGATACTGCGGCTAGTATGGGCTATGTTATAGCACCACAAATTAAAAACTGGACTGAGCCAAGTGATGAAAGTATTCATTTTCTTATTGACGAGTTAGATAGAATCAATAATTTAGGTCCCATTTACTTTGCGGATCAAGAAATACCAGGCTATAATGTAGAGCGTATGCAGATGTTTATAGAAAAACAGGGCATTGGTTTTGTGGAATTCTTTTCAGGCAATCAAAAGGGTTTTGAAACTTTAGCTAAAGAAGCAAGCCAGCTAGGTACAAATTTTAAAGTTATGAGACTTCATACGCTAACAGATGAAGAAGTTAAAAAATATAAGACTGAAGACCTTATTGATCGATATACATTGGCATTAAGTGAAAGAAATATTAAGACATTCTTATTCAAAATGCCTGCTACAATGAATGTAGAAAAAGATGCGGAGACTCTTTTAGAGTCTATAACAACTTTTAAGATGGAAGCAGAGAAGGCAGGATTTCATATTAATGATCAAGACTCATTTTTTAACTTGCCTTTACACAGATACTTTGCTACATTATTAGCGAGTATTGCAGCTATAATTGTATTTATGTTACTATGCGATAAGATGAAACTATCAAAACTAGGATACATCTTGGGTATTATAGGGTTTATAGGTTATGCGGGACTACTAAAAGTAGCTCCTTTGTTAGCAGTAAAACTGATGGCACTTTTTGGTTCTATTATTTTCCCAGTTTATGCAGTGCTAAGTGCACTAGATGATAAGCCAAAAAATACTAAGGATATACTCTTTGTTTACTTTAAGACAGCAATTGTATCTTTTGGCGGTGCCGTTACTATTATTGGTGTACTATCTAGAACAAGCTATGCAGTGGGACTAGATATATTCTCAGGAGTAAAAATAGCAACTATATTTCCTATCTTCTTAGTTGTCGCAATAGATATGTATAAGAGGCATGGCATAGATTTTGATTACTACAAAAAGTTATTATTTAGCAAAGTCACTTATTTTGTATTAGGTATTTTGGGAATTTTAGCTGTAGCACTTCTTATCTATGCAATGAGAACAGGAAATACAGGGGAGATATCTGAGATTGAAAGAAGCTTTAGAACATTATTAGATAATATACTTGGGGTAAGACCTAGAACTAAAGAATTTTTAATAGGGCATCCTATTTTTGTCTTGCTACTTTATTATGGATATAAAGAAAAATATATACCACTTTTGATATTTGCAGTAATAGGTCAAGTTTCTTTAGTGAATACGTATGCACATATACATACACCACTTGCTATTTCCCTGATTAGGACAGGTTATGGACTAATATTTGGACTTATTATAGGATTTATTTTTATAGGAGTCATAAAATTCATTATTAAGGTGATATCTCAATGGATAATGCAGCAAGAATAGTTATATCAGGATACTATGGTTTTGATAATATAGGAGATGAAGCAGTATTATGTACTATTATCAGCTCTTTAAGAGAATATATACCGAATGTTTCAATCACTATATTGTCAAATAATCCAGAAAAGACAAAAAAGACGTATGGGGTCCAAGCTATCAATAGATGGCACTTTGGTGAAATATGTAAGAGCATAAAAGCGTGTGACTTATTTATTAGTGGAGGCGGTAGTTTATTGCAGGATATAACCAGCATTAAAACAATCCCTTATTATTTAGGGATTGTTAAAATTGCTCTTCATTATAAGAAAAAGGTAATTTTTTATTCACAAGGCGTTGGTCCTGTAAATAAGTCAATCAATAAATGGTTAATCAAAAAAATTGTCAATAAGGTTAATCATGTATTTGTGAGAGATAGTTCGTCAAAAGAATTACTCATTAATTTAGGGGTAAAAGCGCCTATTACAGTAGCAGCTGATCCAGTTCTAGGCATATCTATAGATAAAAGCCTGGTAGACAGTATTAAAACATCCTTTGAAGAGAAAAAGACAGTAGGTATCTGCTTGCGTCCTTGGCATAATAAAGACCAAATAATAGATAGTTTACTTCCTCATTTAAAACAATTGATAGAAAAAGGATATAATTTATACTTGTTGCCTATGTACTATGAGCAAGATTTGAATATTGCACAGGAAATATATAGTCAGTTAGGAGACAATACTAAATTAATTAATAAAAAACTTACAATAGAAGAAACTTTAGCCTATACGGCAAGTTTTGATTTTCTTATTGGTATGCGCCTGCACAGTTTAATTATGGCAACAGTGGCAGCTACACCAGTAGTTGCTTTGTCTTATGATCCAAAGGTAAAGGCATTTGCCGATGAAATGCAAATGCAATATTGTATCGATGTCAATGAGATTTCTAAAGATAATATAGGAGAGGCTCTTACAAATCTTATTGAAAATTTAGATACTGAGAAACAAAGACTAAGGCTTGCTTATAACAAAAAGATTGAGGATGTATATTCTCCTGTTATTTATATTAAAGAGTGTTTAGAGGAGAGAAAGCATGAATAAGAAAATAAATATACTAGATGTATTCGTCGATCATATTACAATGGAAGAAGCAGTTAAGAAAATATTAGAATTTACCCATACACCATCTTGCCATATGGTTTTTACTCCTAATCCAGAAATCATTATGCTTGCACAGAATAATAAGCCATTAAGAGATGCTTTAAATAAGGCTAATTTGGTAGTTCCTGATGGTATAGGTGTTGTGATTGCTTCTAAAATGCTAAAAGGGCCTACTTTAAAGGAGAGAGTTCCTGGTTATGATTTGGTACAAAATACCATGAGCGAGGCCGTTCAAAATGGCTATAAATACTATTTTCTTGGTGGGAAACCAGGTGTAGCAGAGCTTGCAGCTGAGAAAATGAAGGTAAAATATCCAGGCATACAGATTGTAGGAACCCATCATGGTTATTTTAAAAAGGAAGATGAGAAGGACATTATTCAAAAGATTAATGGGTCGGGTGCAAATATCTTATTAGTCGCGTTAGGAGCACCAAAACAAGAACTTTGGATAGAGGAGTACAGGCAAGATTTACAGAATATTAGAGTAGCTATTGGCGTTGGAGGGAGCTTTGATGGGATGGCTGAATTAGTCAAAAGAGCTCCAGTTTTTTTTCAAAAGTGTGGTCTTGAATGGTTCTATAGGTTGATAAAACAACCAAGTAGAGCAAAAAGAATGCTATTAATTCCCAAATTTATAGTTAAAGTAGCTAGACAAAAGAATAATAAAATGCAATAAATTCCAGAAGTATAAATATTAGCTAAAATAAAATAAGCCTTTTTATAAAAATAGTCAATAGAACGTCCAAATAAAATATAGTATAGTAAGTATAATCCAAAAACATGAAATGAAACAGAATTGAGGGGGAAATTTAATGGCAGAATTAAAGCTAAAAGGCATTGAAAAACGTTATCCAAATGGATTCGTTGCTGTAAAAGATTTCAATCTGGATATTGAAGATAAAGAGTTTATTATATTTGTAGGTCCATCAGGATGTGGTAAATCTACAACATTACGTATGATAGCTGGTTTAGAGGAAATATCTGGTGGAGAATTATATATAGGGAATAGGTTATGTAATGATGTAGCACCTAAAGACCGCGATATAGCAATGGTATTCCAAAACTATGCATTATATCCACATATGTCAGTATATGAAAACATGGCATTTGGTCTTAAGCTTCGTAAGACTCCAAAAGAAGAAATCGATCGTCGTGTACGCGAAGCAGCAAAAATACTCGACATTGATCAATGTTTAGACCGTAGACCTAAAGCATTATCAGGTGGTCAGAGACAACGTGTTGCTATGGGACGTGCAATTGTACGTGAACCAAAAGTATTCTTAATGGATGAGCCTTTATCCAACCTTGATGCAAAATTACGTGTACAGATGAGAACTGAAATAGCAAAATTACATCATAGACTTCAAACAACATTTATTTATGTTACACATGACCAAACAGAGGCTTTAACACTTGGTACAAGAATCGTTGTATTAAAGGATGGTGTAATCCAACAAGTTGATACACCAACAAAACTTTATGCAGAACCAGATAATATATTTGTAGCAGGATTCATTGGATCACCACAAATGAATATGGTTGAAACTAAAGTTGTTACACGTGGCGATAATGTTGTTCTTGTATTTGGAAGTTCAGAAGTACCACTTCCAAAACATAAAGCAAAAAAATTAGTTGATGGTGGATACATTGGTAAACATGTTATGATGGGAATTCGCCCAGAACATATCCAAGATGCTCTTGCTGTTAGAGAAGATGAGCAAATGTATTATTCAACAGTTAGTGCTTATGTAGAAGTTGTAGAATTACTTGGATCAGAAACAAATCTTAATATGGTTTGCGAAGGACACAACATAATGGCACGTGTAAATCCAAGCTGTAAAGCAAAAACTGAAGATACAATTAAAATATCATTAGATACAAGAAATATTCACGTATTTGATATTGAAACACAACAAACTATTACAAATTAATGTCCTTTGATGTTATTATATGTAAAAAAGTGCCTTAATGGTTTTGAGCATTAAGGCACTTTTTTTAATTATATACTTTTTTTTTTGTGAATAATAGGATAAAATATAGTAAAGTAATATAGAATGAGTACGTGATACTCTAATAGGAGCTGATAAAATGATTTCCAATCAGATTTTGCAAAATACCATAGATGGGCTTAAGACAATAACAAGAAAAGATTTTTGTATTGTTGATACGGATGCAAAAGTGGTAGCAAGCACAGATGAACATACAATAGGGGAGTATGTTCCACAAGTAGAAGCATTTATTAATTCACAAGCAGATAGTCAAGAGATGCAGGGAGCTCATTATTTTAAAATATACGATGAGTATAATGTAGAATATGTACTATCCGTAAGTGGAATTGACGAAGAAGCTTATAAGCTAGGGAAAATTGTATCTTTCCAAATAAAAGGATTACTTATTGCTTATAAAGAACGCTTTGATAAAGATAATTTCATTAAAAATCTTTTACTCGACAATTTGCTTTTAGTGGATATCTATACAAGAGCTAAAAAACTTCATATTAAGAACAATGCACACAGAATCGTTATTTTGATTGAAGCAACAGAAAAGAAAGATTCAGCTATTGGTGATATCCTTAGAAATATTTTCCCAGATAAAACAAAAGACTTTGTGACTGCTGTAGACGAGAGAAGTGTTATTTTAGTTAAAGAACTTATGGGCAACAGCATGGAAGAGGCAGAGCAATATGCAAAAATCATATACGATACTTTAAGTGCTGAAGCTATGAGCAATGTCTATATAGCTGTAGGAACTATTGTTAGTGATTTAAAAGATGTTTCTAATTCATACAAAGAAGCGAGCATGGCTCTTGAAGTAGGAAAGATATTTAATTGTGAAGGGCACATCTCCTATTATTCTAAACTTGGAATAGGAAGAATTGTTTATCAATTGCCATTATCACTTTGTAAGATGTTTATTGACGAAGTATTAAAAGGGAAAAAGGTTAGTAGCTTCGACGAAGAAACCTTAATGACAGTAAATAAGTTTTTTGAAAATAGCTTGAACGTTTCAGAAACATCAAGGCAGCTTTATATACATAGAAATACACTTGTGTATAGGCTTGATAAACTATTAAAAACAACAGGCTTAGACCTAAGGAAATTTGATGATGCCATTATATTTAAAATTACGATTATGGTAAGTCAATATATGGAATATATGGAGAGACAGACTTCAAATAGATTATAAAATTTGGGGGATATCAAATGATTTATTTAACCAATGTATCAAAGACATATGCAAACGGTGCAGTGGGTTTATATGACACAACACTTGGCATAAAAAAAGGTGAATTTGTATTTGTAACAGGCAATAGCGGATCAGGAAAGTCTACCTTACTGAAGCTTTTGCTTAGAGAGATTACACCGACTAAAGGACAAATTATTATCAACGGTCATGATATAGTCAATATGAAACGTAAGCAGATTCCCTATTTAAGAAGAGAAATAGGTGTTGTTTTTCAGGACTTTAGATTACTTCCAAATAAGACAGTATATGATAATGTAGCTTTTGCAATGCAAGTCGTGCAGGCAAGCACCAAGGATATTAGAAGAACTGTGCCAGTTGTATTAGGTTTAGTTGGTATTGCTAAAAAAGCAAGGTGTTATCCACATGAGTTATCAGGGGGAGAACAGCAAAGAACAGCTTTAGCTCGTGCAATTGTTAATAATTCTCCTATTCTCATAGCAGATGAACCTACAGGAAATCTTGATCCAGTAACATCATGGGAAATTATGAATTGCCTTAAAGATATTAACAGAAGAGGGATAACAGTGATTGTAGCAACTCATGAGAGAGATATAGTTAGTGCTATGAAAAAGCGTGTTATTGAAATCTCAGAAGGACGTATTAGTAAGGATATGAGAGAGGGAGGCTATGGCGATGAGATGGAATACTCTCAAGTATTTATTTAAAGAGGGTATTATGGGAATATGGAAAAATCGATTAATGGCATTTGCATCTGCAGGAACCATCATACTTTGCCTTCTTATATTAGGCATTTCCTATTCTATAGGCACCAATATAAATTATGTTTTACATCAATTAGAAACTAAATTTGGTATTTCAGCATATATTAGTGATAAAGCTACAGATGAACGGATCAAACAGATAAAGACTGAGGTGGAAACAATACCACATGTGGTTAATGTGGTATACATATCAAAAGAGGAAGCTCTAGAATTCTTTGCAAAAGACTCAGATGAAGATAGTATTTACAAACGTTTTCAAGATGATAATCCACTCCCAGCTTCATTTGAGATTCATATATCATCTGTTGCTTACCAAGAACAGATTGTTAAAGCATTAAGAGAGATTCCTGAGCTAGAAATAGATTACTTTAAAAATGAAACGCAAATGTTTGTTAAGATAAAAGATGCCCTTAATTTATTTTCAACCCTTGTCATTATTTTTCTTGTAGTTGTAGGTATTTTACTTATGTCTAATACGATTAAGCTTACAGTGTACATAAGAAGAAAAGAAATCAATATCATGAAGTATATAGGGGCTACAGATGCATTTATTAGATTGCCATTTGTCATAGAAGGTATTGTGGTTGGTTGTCTTGGGAGTCTAGCATCAATAAGCCTTGTAGGGTTTATTTATGAGTGGGGGCAAGAAGCATTAGTCAATATCCTAAGGACATTCCTAGCAGAAATTTCATTAAAACCGTCAGAGCAAATGATGCACTCTTTTATTCCAATGGCATTTGGCATAGGCATAAGTATAGGAGTAATAGGTAGTATCACAGCTATTCGTAAGCATTTAAAGGTTTAGAATGAGGTGAAGAATATATGAAAAAAACACTTATTATAGTGCTTACTCTTATTTTAATCATTATTCCTGTTCATGCAACACAACTTAGAAATAGAAAAGACCAGTTAAATAATGCTAAGCAAGCGATTAAAGATTCTAAGATAGAGCTTGAGCTTACCAAAGAAGAAAAAGAAAAGGTAAAACAAGAAATACAATCTTTAGATGAAAAAATAGTTATGATAGAGAACAAAATTCTCGAGGTAGAAAATCAACTGACTAGAAAAGAAGAGGATATTAATCAAACAGAAGTGGAATTAGAAAAAGCAATTCAAGATAAAGAGCATCAGTTTGATGAGGCAAAAGATAGGCTTGTACAAATGTATAAAAATAAGCGTACGGGTTACATGAAGCTTCTATTTTCATGTGATAAATTCTGGCAGATTATCAATAGGGCAGAATATGTTAAGAGAATAGCAAATAAAGATGACAGTATTCTCGTAGAGTACGAAAGACAAGTTGTATCGATAGATAATAAAAAAGAGCAGCTAGAGCAGCAAAAAGCAGATATAGAACTTCTCTTTAAAGAACAGGTTTCAATTAAAAGCACCTTAAATTCTGCTATGCAGAGGAAGAATGAGGCCTTTGCAGAGCTGGCAGGTGAAGAAGAACAATTACAAGCTCAGATAAAAGAAATGGAGCAAATATCTAAAGATTTAGAAGCAGAGATAAGAAAGTTAACACAGAAAAGCACTATTGTTTATGCGGGAGGACCTTTTTTATGGCCTGTACCAGGAAACTATAGGATAAGCTCTGAGTATAATCCAAGAAGCAATCCTATATCAGGAAAATATGAATTTCATAGTGGAATAGATATACCAGCACCTTATGGAACAGAAGTACTTGCTGCAGCAGATGGTGTAGTTATTACCTCAGGCTGGGTTAATGGATATGGTAATACAGTTATGATTAACCATGGAAGCGGTCTAGTAACTTTATATGGGCATAATTCTTCGCTTGTAATAGCTAATGGTCAAACCGTCAAAAAGGGTGATGTTATTGCAAGAGTGGGAAGTACAGGGTATTCCACAGGAAATCACTCACACTTTGAAGTAAGAGTAAATGGAAGTCATGTAAGCCCTTGGAATTATATAAAGAAGGGTTAATCGTATATGTTAAGTATGTGCATTACTAATTTATATAGAATTCACAGCGTATAACTTAAGGTTTAAAATGTGAATACTATACTTAAATATGCATTTTATGTTTAAGAAATAATGTAGAAAAATACCTTGCTTAATCTAGTTTTAAACTAATTGGCAAGGTGTTTTTGTTAGGCTTATGCCTTCATGGAGGTTGAATATGAAAATAGATAAGAAATTGAATTTTTTGGCAGGAATAGGAGTAGGGATCTTGCTAGGATGTATTATAGTAGGGGCTACTGTTAGTACATTATTAGGGAAAACAATATTTCCATCAAAACAAGAAGCACATTATAGCACGTTAAAAGTTAAAAAAATATCATACTTTTTAAAACGTTTTCATGTCAATTTAGTGAACGAAAAGAAGTTAAGGGAAAAGATCTTTAGTGGCTATATTTATGGGATTGGAGATTCAGATACTATATATTTGGATAAAAATGCATATAAAAGTTACCAACTAAATCAAGAGGGGAAGAACATTGGTGTAGGGATAGAAATAGTATGGGGAATCAGTGAACAATATCTTTGGGTTACAGAAGTCATGAAGAATTCACCAGCAGACAAAAATGGCGTAAAAGTTGGAGATAAAATTATTAAAATAGATGGAACTAGAGCAAGTGCTTCAAACCAATTGATTATGAGTCAAAAATTTAAAGCAGCTTTAGGAGACAAACATATATTTACAATAGAGGATAAAGACACTAAACAGATAAAAGAAATAGAACTAAAAGCCGAGGTTCTTAATATTGAGAGTTTGACTTCAGATATTCTTGATAATAATGTGGGTTATATCAAAATAAATGCCATACTTGAGCAAACAGCAAAGGATTTAGAAAAGCAGCTAGCAGAGTTTGAAACAAAGAACATAAATAAAGTAATATTAGATATTAGGGGCACAAATAGTTCTAATATAGATTGGACCAAGGAAGTATGTGACGTATTCTTAGATGAGGGAATATGCTTTTCAGTTATGGATCATGAAGGCAAACTAACAGAGTATCACACCCAAAATGGTAAGTATGAGGGTGAGATAATTGTATTAATAGATGCTTTTACAAGTGGCACCCTTGAAGGCTTTGCAGCAGCTATTCAAGATCATAATAGAGGTAAAATTATAGGAACGACCACACAAGCACAAGCAACGATTCAGACATTTTTTGACTTAAAAGATGGGACAGGTCTTCTTATTTCAACAGGCAAACTCTATACACCAAAAGGTATAGAAAATAAGGGAGTCCAAGCAGATGTTGTGGTCTATACTTCATATGATGAAATAATTGGTATCATTGAAAAGGGAATAATCAGTATTGAGCAGGATCATCTCATACAAGCTGGAATCGAGTATTTGACACAAAAAGCAGGTAAATAATGCAAGGTCAAAATGTAAGGATAGTTTACCTAAAATAAACATACAATAGTTTAAATGATTAAGTTTAATCAAATCAGAAAAGGTGAGATAAAATATGAAAAGAAAAGACTTTATTAAAGGGACTATTGCTGGGTTCATACTTTCTACTGCTCTTATTATGACAAGTACCGCATTTGTCAATAAACAGTATTATATAAATCGTAAATTAGAAGCGATAGATGCATTGATAGACAATTATTATATTGGCAAGATAGATAAAAAGCAAATGGAAGAGGGCATTTATAAAGGATTTGTATCTGGTGTGGGGGACGTATACACAACTTATTATACAAAAGAAGAATTAAATGATTTTAGAGAAACATCAAGTGGTGTTTATGCAGGGATAGGTGTACAGATGTCTGTGGATCAATCAGATAATACGATATCAGTTACGCAAGTATTTAAAGGATCACCAGCAGAGGATGCTGGAATACTTCCGAAAGATAAAATAATAAAAGCAGCAGGGAAGAGTGTAACAGGGGATGATTTTGAAGAAGTGCCTAAGCTTATAAAGGGAACACCAGGGACTAAAGTTTCAGTAAGTATTTTTAGGCCCTCTGAAAACAAGGTGCATACATTTGATTTAGTAAGAAATAATGTTACTTTTCCTACAGTTGAGTATAAATTAGTAGATGGTGATATAGGGTATATTAGGATCATACAATTCGAAGAAAAAACCTATGATCAGTTTAAAGAAGCACTAAACTATATACAAGATAAAAATGCAAAGTCACTTATTATTGATGTAAGGAATAACGGTGGTGGTATACTGAGTATAACGAACAAGATTATTGATGAACTCATACCGGAAGGGGTTATTGTTTCAACAAAAAATAAAGTTGGAAAGGTAGAAGTCGCAAGATCGGATAAAGAGTATCTAGATATTCCTCTTGTTTTACTAATTAATGAAAATAGTGCCAGTGCATCTGAGATTCTTGCAGGTGCTTTAAAGGATCATAAACGTGCTAAATTAGTTGGGGAAACCACCTTTGGGAAGGGGCTTGTACAATCAGTAATACCTTTTGAAGATGGATCAGGTATCAAAATAACAACGTCACAATACTATACACCAAATGATATATGTATACAAGGAATAGGTATTGACCCAGATTACAAAGTATCTTTAAACCCAGAACTGCTCATAAGAAGTAATATTTCTGAAAATGAAGATGCTCAATTGCAAAAGGCAATAGAATTATTAAAGAAATAAAAAATACAGCTTAGTGAAATAGATGTTTCATTAAGCTGTACTTTATTATATAGATGACGCTATGTTTAAGCCTTTATTTAATAATGCAGGACACTTTCGTTATTGTTTATGTGTATGATTTTTTAAATGCTCCATACAGTATTCATAGTTACCGTTACATGAACTGCAATAACGAAATTCTAGTGTAGGATCATCAAGTTCTGTTTGACCACATACTGTACATTTGTGAAAGGCTGCGTTGATCGTTTTAGAACCAGAAAGTTTTCTTTTTGTTTTAATAAAATCTTTCTGGGGTTTAGTACGCCTTTGCTTAAGATAAGGAAGGCCGAAGAAAAGAAAATAGTTCAGTAATGAAACAGTAATTAAGATTTTATTTACAATTCCTGGCATAATAAACCCAAGAAAAAGTGCCAAAGCATCAATGACTGCCAAATATTTCACTTTCACAGGAATTAAAAATAAGATGCGGAACGTGTAGTCAGGACAGAGTGTTGCAAAAGCTAAAAAAAGTGATAGATGGAGATAGAAAGCACTAGCAGGTAGATTTGCTCCTAATAAATAGGCAATAACACAAGCAGCGATAGATGAGAGTGCACCAGTAAAATAATAGACATTAAATTTAAAGGTGCCCCATATTGCCTCAAGGGTAGAACCAATAAAACAATACACCTGCACAAATAAGAAAAGAAATAATATGTTAATGCCATAATATTCAGCAAATAAAAAGGTAAAGATACGCCAAATTTGCCCACTTAAGATGGCCTCCATATCAAAACTAAATACATCTTGCCCTTGAAGTAAATAGCGAACCACATTAGCTGCAACAGTAGTAGCCGTAATATAGACCATTAAGTTTCTAATGGCATATTTGCCAAACTTTCTCTCAAGTTTATCTAAAAGATTCATAAGTAACTCCTTCTTTATTTTATTAACACATAAAAAATATATAAATAATTTATAAAATGCTTTACAATTGCAATATAAGTATAGTATAAGTATAGTGCAGTATGAGTATGACATAAGTATAGAGTATAGTATATCATACTCTAACTGGCAGATAAAGACCAAATAATAGGCATAAGCATATAGGATAGGAGGAGAAGCAAGATGCAACTTAGAGAAGCCGATAAAAAATATGAGAAACCTAAAGAAATAAAATATCAAGAATTACCATTAGGGAAAAAATTAGAACATATATGGGAATACTACAGGTGGTACTTTTTATCAGTGATTATGGCTATCGTAATCATTAGTTATATTATTTACATTATAGTCAAACCTACCCCTACTTATTCAGTAGATTTATTGATGACAGGTACATTTGTAACGACTGACCAAGATACACAATTAGTCAATGAAAAGCTGCATACCGATTTTGACGCTAATCTTCAGTTAGATTTTTTGGATTGGAATTCGGAAAATCAATATACCATGAATATGTACACCAAAATTCTTGCATTAGCCTCAACGCAGCAGTTAGATATACTTATAGTACCTAAAGCCGTATATGAGCAGTATGCTGCCCAAGAAAATAAATTGATTGTGCCTCTTGAAGGCATATCTAAGCTTGAAAAAATCTTAGAAACCCATCAAGATCAGTTGTTTAGAGCAGTAGGTATAAATGATAATCAAGAACATATATATGGTATTAAAATAGAAAAATTGGATGAAAAATTAGGATTAGCAAGTGACGAAGAATATATACTAACTGTTGTAGAATCAGTCAAAAATGTTGATCAGACAGTTGCTGTTATAAATTATTTGTTAGAATAGGAGAAAGATTGATGAGCTTATCAAATGTTAAAAATATTAGTATTATAGGTGGAGGAATCAGTACGGTTCTGTTATGCAATGAAGCAGCTAAAAGAGGGATAGCTACAACTTTACTTGACCCAGATATAGGGTGTCTTGGAGCAAATGTTGCAACAGAGCATATGATAGGAAGACTTACAAAAGAAAACCTTGAAAAATTGGCATTTAGAAGTGATGCGATTGTTTACAATGGGACTGCTTGTGGTGTTATAGATGAAAAATTAAAGTGCAATTTATACCCAAAGGCACAGGTTATTAATCAGTTAAATAATAGATATGAATTATTACAAATGGCACAAAGTTTAAAAATTCCTGTACCAGCCTTTTACTATCAAGAAAATAAGAGCTTGTTTATGCAAGACCTAAAAGAGATTTCCATTCCATTTAGGTTTTATCAATTATTTGAAGATAGAATTGAAAAATCAGACATACTTTCTCAAAGTGATCTAAGCAATTTTATATTCGAAGTTGATGAAAAGGCAGATGCTTGGCTTATAGAGGAAATAAATACCTATGAGAAAATAGTTATTAGTATAGTTATTAATGATCACAATAATAAAGGCGTGGTGTATTCAGCCTTTGAAAAAACTTTTTTAAACAATTCATTAAATAACTTTTCTACCCCTCCAACGGTTTCAAAAACAATGCTTCAGAAGCTCAATACTTATACCAATAAAATAACGAAGCATCTCGAGGGACCAGGAGTTTTTTCTATTAAGTATGGCATTAAGAAAAATAGAAGTGTGGAGCTCCTTAATATTGTACCAAAGATAGATATTACTGGTATTATGACACAAACATCATTTGATATATCGATATATGAACAAACATTAAATATGCTATTAGGATATCCTCTTGTAACGCCTAATCAAACAAGCAGTGCAAAGGCGTACGTTTTTTCAGAAGATAAAAAAGGACACCTTCCAGCTGAGCCAAACGGTGCCTTTCATATTTATAGTGCGAAAAATAATCATATTTATATTGAACAAATTGCTAATCAGAATAACGAATAATATCAATCATTAGTTTTTGATAATACTATATTTTTTTAGATGTTTTACAATATATAATTCGTCTTTACTATATATTAGAGGCGTAACATCATTAATATACCCGTTATTGCTATATAGATAGAAACATGCAAAATTGTAAGCTTGTGCAGCACGTTCCTCTGTAGGATAGATTCCTAAGTATATTTGCTTACCTTTGTAGCCTATACTTGCCCTATAACCGCTTTTATCTTTACATATTCCACGGTATTTTTTAGTGGAAGAAAAGCGCCTGTTGATAGAAGGTGCGGCTAAATAAGAAGAGATAGTCACACTTTCATATAGGGCATTATACTCAGCTTGTGTCAAATAGGGAATATCATTATGCATATATTCTGTTTGTGTATGTTTGGTTAGTAAATCAGCTGCTTTATTATAAGCAATAGCGGCCTCGACTTCAGAACTATAGTGACCAACAACAATAGACTTATTAAAAAAAATTTTGGTAACATATACAGGGAGCCCATTTTTCTTTACATAGGTTACCCCTAGATAGTGCCTAACAATATGCAAATTATCTTTCCTAAAATCATAAGGGTTGTTATTTTTAAATAAATAATCCTTACCACACACACTGTGACTAGGAATACCAAACCTACTTAATATATTTCTTTGTGTAATACCATCTTGAGTATAAATATAATTTCCGCGGATCGCAATTTTATTTGTAGAAAAGAAAAATAAATGATTGTTATCAAATGAAAAAACAGTATCTTTCGACACATAATATTTAAAATAATCCCCACATATATATATTGGATTTTTAAAAAATACACCATTATCTCTAAAATTAATGAGGCTTACAACTTTATGAAATGGAAGCGTTAAATGAGATGCACAATCAATAGATATTTTGCTTATTACTACTTCCTCTGCTTCAAGAAAGGCCGAAGAAGCAAGTGCAAAGGTTTGATAAGCACCAAGATAAATTCTTTTATTCTTATACTTATAGTATAATTGATATTCTGTGCCACTATTTTTATTGATTGGATAAATATATTTCAAACGCATTCACCTCAAAAGATTTGGACTTATATTTCAATTATATAAACAAATAACAAGCAATTCAATAGATGAAAAATATATGTATAGGGTCATATATGCATTTTTATTAATTTGAAAATAATGACAGTATTAGAAGAAAAATAAAGAAAAAATAAGCTTATTTACATGTGTATTACATAATTATAAAGTTATCCTAGGACTAATAAACAAGTTATACACAGAAAAGAAAGCAGTTTTTACTGTATTCTCACGTTATGCACAAAGTTATACACATTATCCACAAGTTTAACATAAAGAGAAGTAAATAATTGTTAATAGATATGTTAACAAAAATGGAAAATATATGACAAAAATATGGTAAATCTTTGTGGTTATAGGAAGAACTAATAAGATAGAAAAAGCAATTAATTTTTAAAATTATAATCTTTTAAAAAGAAATAAGAATTAAATTGACTAGATATGCGACTTATTGTATAATTATTCACATGAGTTATTTCGACAAATAACACCAAAAAATGACGCCTAAATCATGAGGCAGTAAAAGGAGAGATGAACATGAAAAAGAATATAATTAAAATGTTAAATTTAGTTGTAGCAACGGCTCTAGTTTTAGGAACTTTCGTGGGATGTGCATCTAAAAAGGATGCAGGTATTGTCATGGGAACTAATGCAGAGTTTGAGCCTTTTGAATACCGAGAAGGTGACGAAATTGTTGGATTTGATGTAGAAATTGCAAAATTATTTGCACAGAAAAAGGGTACTGAACTAAGGATTGAAGATATGGCTTTTGATACACTGACTTTAGCTGTTGAATCAGGAAAAATAGATTTTATTGCAGCAGGCATGAGCGTGACTGAAGAGAGAAAGACTCAAGTAGACTTTTCTGATCCATATTTTACTTCAAAGCAAATGATCGTCATTAATAGTGACAATACAGAAATATCATCTAATGAAGATTTAGTGGGTAAAAAAATAGGTGTTCAACTGGGCACAACAGGAGATATTTATGCAAGTGGCATCGAGAATGCTGAAATTGTTGCGTATGACAAAGGAACTATGGCTATTTTAGACCTTAAAAATAAGAAAGTTGATGCAGTTATTATTGATGCAGAACCAGCGAAACGCTTTGTAGTAGGGCAAAGTGACATAAAAGTGCTTGATACACCTTTTGTTGAAGAAGAATATGCCATTGCTGTTAAAAAAGGAAATGCTGAGCTCCTTAAAGACATTAATGCATTTTTAAAAGAGATTAAAGAAAATGGAGAATATGACGAAATTTATAGTAAGTTCTTCTCAGAAACAAACTAACAACAAAATAATTGCACGAGAAAGTTGGTATAATAATGTATGACGGGGTATTAGGTAATCTTATAAGCAAACAGACGCTAGATTTTTATCAGATTTTTTTTGATAAGAAATTTTATCTTACTGTTCTAGAAGGGATTAAGTGGACACTCTTACTTACTGCAATAGCAGCTATTATTGGTTTAATAATAGGCGTTATAGTAGCTGTAATACAAATATCAGAGTTTCCAAAAAGGTTTAGGTGGATAGGAAAAGCTTTAAAGTTTATTTGCAAAATCTATATAGATATTATTAGAGGAACGCCTGCTATTTTACAACTGAGCTTCTTTTGGTTTGTTATTTTCGCCAATGCAAGCACACCAAAACTGATTGTTGCTGGTATTTCATTTGGCGTTAATAGTGGAGCTTATATGGCAGAACTTATTAGAGCTGGAATCCAAGGGATAGAAAAAGGACAGATGGAGGCAGGACGTTCACTTGGACTTAAATACATGCAAACAATGCAATATATTATTTTGCCACAAGCATTTAAACAAATGTTACCTGCTCTTGTTAGTGAATTTATTGTACTGATCAAGGAAACAGCAGTCATAGGGATGGTTGGAGGAATGGATCTCATGCGTTCGTTTAGTATTATGCAAAGCAGAACATATAATGCAGTCCAACCTCTTATAATTGTAGGTATTTGTTATCTTGTTTTAACAGGTATATTTACTAAGATAATGAGAAGAGTAGAAGCTAAGGTCAATGTAGGTAAATAGGAAGGAATGACAATATGATACAAATAGATAATATCCACAAAAACTTTGGAAAGTTAAAAGTATTAAATGGAATAACTGACTATGTTAAAAAGGGAGAAGTAGTTGTTATCATAGGTCCTTCAGGTTCAGGGAAGTCCACATATTTAAGATGCATTAATCTAATGGAAGAGATTAACTCGGGCAGTGTTGTTATAGATGGAGAAGATATTACTGAGAAAAAAACAGATATCAACAAAATTAGGCAAAAAGTAGGGATGGTATTTCAGCATTTTAACTTATTCCCCAATATGACCGTTCTTGAAAATATTATTTTAGCACCAATGAAAGTAAAGAAGCTAAGTATGGAAGAGGCAAAAACTATCGCTTATAATTTACTAGATAAGGTGGGACTAAGAGATAAGGCCCTAGAATATCCCAATCGCTTATCAGGAGGACAAAAGCAGAGGATTGCCATTGCAAGGGCACTGGCTATGAATCCAGAGGTCATGCTTTTTGATGAGCCAACATCAGCACTTGATCCTGAAATGGTTAAAGAAGTATTAGAGGTTATAAAGGCATTGGCACAAGAAGGAATGACTATGGTAATTGTAACCCATGAGATGGGTTTTGCAAAAGAAGTAGGTACGAGACTTTTGTTTATGGATGAAGGGAAAATAATTGAAGAGGGACCACCTATAGAAGTATTTGAAAATCCGAAGCAGCCACGTACAAAAATATTTTTAAGTAAGGTTCTTTCATAAACAGTACATAGAGAAAGAACGTAAATATTTAACCTATATCAATTTAAGCTTAGGGGATAGTAATGATGAGATTTAACGCAAATAAAATAACAAAGATAGCAGTAGTTGCTGCACTATATGCAGTATTAACATTAATTTTGGCTCCTTTTAGTTATGGACCTATACAGTTTAGAGTATCTGAAGTTATGGTTCTTCTTGCATTTTTTGATCCTATGTATATTGTTGGATTGACTATAGGATGTTTTATCGCTAACATTTTAGGACCAAATGGTATTATGGATGTTGTTTTTGGGACCTTAGCTACCTTTGTTAGTGTAAGTGCAATTGCCCTTACAAGAAAAATGGCTAAAAAGGATAATAATTTAATGGTCCTTTTAAGTATTGCATCCATATGGCCAACCCTCTTTAACGGTCTTATTATTGGATGGATGCTTTATTATTTATACAAATTGCCACTATTACTTACAATAGGGCAAGTGGCATTAGGTGAAGCTGTTGTAGTCAGTATAGTTGGTATTCCTATTTTTGCTTTCCTTATCCATAAATATAAGCATTTTTTTGTTTAGATGAATTTATTTTATTTTTTGTAACAACATAAGAGGAAATAGAAAATAAAAATAGAATATATATATTATAATCAGTTTTTGTTTTAGGTCAAACAAGACTGATTGAGAGTTAAACGTATAAAGTTATTGCGTTTGATGGAGAGGAGAGAATAGTCATGAAATATAAGATAACAGGAAGAAATATAGAAGTTACTGAAGCTTTGGAAGATGCAATAGTAAATAAAATTAAAAAATTAGATAAGTATTTTGGAGATAATATTGAGGTGTATGCATCACTGTCCGTGATTAAGCAAGACCATATATTAGAAATAACAATTCCATTTAATGGTACTATCCTAAGGGCAGAAGTAAACGGAAAAGACATGTATAGCAATATTGATGATGCAGTAGCAATTATTGAAAAGCAAGTAAATAAATTTAAAAATAGATTAAGAAGTAAGAGACATAGTGGTCCTCAATTATTTAATCAAACATTTATTGAACAGGCCAGTGAGAAAGACGATTTTGAACTAAAAATTGATAGAAAGAAAAAATTTGCCATTAAACCTATGGATGCAGAAGAAGCAGTAATGCAAATGGAGCTTTTAGGACACAGCTTTTACGTATATTTAAATTCAGATACAGAAGAAGTGAATGTAGTCTATAGACGTAAAAATGGTACTTACGGGCTTATAGAACCAACCTTATAACATAAAAATCTGCTGTTTTTATACTTGGTGGTATTAAAACAGCAGATTTTTGTAGTGCAAATCTTTTGATATTTTTTAAAAAAATATTGTATCTCTGCTTAATTTAAGATAGTATGCATAGTAGAGGTCTTTGCCTATAATTGGATTATTTGTATAGTTGTAATAGAATATATTATTTGCTATACTAAAACTTGGTATTTCCTTTGATTTTGATAATTCACACTTTAGACAATGTGGATTCAATGAATTCACACTTTAGACAATGTGGATTCATGGGGAGAAACAGCATACAACAAGCTTAGTGAGGATAGGTATATGTTAGGATTGAATATGCTTTCAACATGAAAAATATACAAATAATCATAGAAGATTATAGTTTTTAATATTAATAAAGAGGTGAATGTGTTGAGTATAATAGAGAAAATATTTGGTACGCACTCTGCGAGGGAACTTAAAAAAGTATATCCTATAGTGGATAAAATAGAGTCCTATGAAGAAGCAATGAGTAAGCTTACTGATGAAGAATTACAAGCGAAAACACCAGAATTTAAAGCAAGACTTGAAAAAGGAGAAACTTTAGACGATATTTTACCAGAGGCATATGCTGTTTGTCGGGAAGCTAGTTTACGTGTACTTAATATGAAGCATTTTAGAGTGCAATTAATCGGTGGTATTATTCTTCATCATGGACGTATTGCAGAAATGAGAACTGGAGAAGGTAAAACACTAGTTGCTACACTTCCAGCATATCTTAATGCTCTTACTGGAGATGGTGTACATGTTGTTACCGTTAATGATTATCTTGCAAAGCGTGACTCTGAATGGATGGGACAACTCTATACATTTTTAGGATTAACAGTTGGCTGTATTTTAAGTAATATGGACAATAAAGATAGAAGAGAAGCTTACAATTGTGATATTACTTATGGTACAAACAATGAGTTTGGTTTTGATTATCTTAGAGATAATATGGTACTTTATGCTGAAGAAATGGTTCAAAGAGGACTTGTCTATGCTATTATAGACGAGGTAGACTCTGTACTTATTGATGAAGCAAGAACACCACTTATTATATCTGGTGCAGGTTCAAAATCTACACATTTATATAAAGCAGCAGATATTTTTGTAAGAAGACTTAAAAAAGGGCGTCTTTTAGGTGAAGAGACAGCTATGTCTACACTTATGAGAGAAGAGATAGAAGAAGAAGGCGACTTTGTAGTAGATGAAAAACAAAAAACTGTAACACTTACTGCAGATGGTGTAAAGAAGGCAGAACAGTATTTTGGTATAGAAAACTTAGCTGATCCAGAAAATATGGATATCCAACACCATATTAATATTGCACTTAAAGCACATAATATCATGCACTTAGAAAAAGACTATATTGTGAATGAAGCAGGTGAAATTATTATCGTTGATGAATTCACAGGACGTCTTATGGATGGTAGAAGATATTCTGATGGCCTTCATCAAGCGATTGAGGCAAAAGAGGGTGTAGAGGTACAAAAAGAAAGTCAAACCCTTGCTACGATTACCTTCCAGAATTATTTCAATAAATATAGTAAAAAATCAGGTATGACAGGTACAGCTCTAACAGAAGAATCAGAGTTTAGAGACATTTATGGTATGGATGTTATTGTTATCCCAACAAATAAGCCTGTTATTCGTAAGGATCATCCAGATGTAGTATTCAAAACACAAAAAGCAAAATTTGATGCTGTAGTAAAAGATATAAAAGAGTCTTATGATAAAGGACAACCCGTTCTAGTAGGTACTGTAACGATTGATACTTCAGAGCTTCTTAGTAAGCTCTTAAAAAGGGAAGGCATCAAACATCAAGTACTTAATGCAAAATATCATGCTAAGGAAGCAGAAATTGTTGCAGAAGCTGGTAAAAAAGGTTCAGTAACTATAGCAACAAATATGGCAGGGCGTGGTACAGATATTAAACTTGAGGATGGTGTACAAGACCTTGGAGGACTTAAGATCATTGGAACAGAACGCCATGAGTCTAGACGTATAGATAATCAGCTTCGTGGACGTGCAGGAAGACAAGGAGACCCAGGAGAATCAAGATTCTACTTAGCTTTAGAAGATGATCTAATGAGGCTCTTTATTCCAGAAGCTACACTTAAAATGTTTAACGCTTTAGGCATTCCTGATGATGAGCCGATTGAACATGTTTCTAAACCTATTCAAAGAGCACAGACAAAGGTAGAGGGCAATAACTTCTCTGTACGTAAACATTTGCTTGAATATGATAAAATAATGAATGAACAAAGAGAAATTATCTATGGAGAACGTTTCAAAGTCCTTAATAATGAGAACTTAAGAGATAAAATCGTGCAGATGGCAAAGGATGTTATATCAGCAATTGTTGATAATGCAACGAATGGAATTGAATATGCTGAAGAATGGGATATTCCAGGGATGTTAGAACATTTGCGTACCATTGTCCCAATACCAAAATTGACCTTTGATAAAGAGGAGTTAGAGAAACTTACTGTAGAGGATCTTAAAGAAAGCCTATATGAAAAGGCAGAAAAACTCTATGAAGAAAAAGAAAAAGAAATTGGTGAACAACTTCGTGAAATTGAAAGGGTCTTACTTCTTAAAGTAATAGATCAAAAGTGGATGGATCATCTCGATACTATGGATCAAATGAAGCAGGGTATTAACTTAAGAGCCTATGGACAAAGAGATCCATTAGTAGAATACCGTTTCTTAAGCTTTGATATATTTGAAGAAATGATTCAAAATATTCAAGAAGAGACAGTGAAGGCATTGTATCATGTAAGACTTGTACCAAATAAAGAGATCAAACGTGAAAGAGTGGCTGAGCCAGTTGCAACCAATCATGAAGATACAAGTCTTGCTGCAAAACCAATTGTCAAAAAAGAAAAGGTTGGAAGAAACGATGCTTGCCCTTGTGGAAGTGGCAAAAAATACAAATCATGTTGTGGTAAAAATCAATAAGATTGTGTGAAAATAATAGGGACAACAAACAGAAATGAAAGATCAACAATAAGAATAAGAAATTGGAAGAAGAGGCGGACAAGTAGGTTCGTCTCTTATAAATTAAGGATTTATCAATAAGGTAAAAAAATATCCTAAAAATATCTAAAAAACATACAAAAAATAGTTGAACATAAGGTGCCTTAGGCTATATGATGATAAGAGAAGGAGTGATTTTTGTGTTAGAATTAGATCAACTACAAGTAGCATTAAACCCGTATAAACAAAAACTCGTTGAAATGGGGAACTCTCTTTGACATAGAAGGAGCTAAAAGAGAAATAGAACGTCTAGAACATATTTCTATGGAAAGTAATTTTTGGAGTGACTTAGATAATGCTCAAAAAATATTGCAAAGCATAAAGAGTTATCAAGAAATTGTCGATAAATATAGTAAGTTGCGTAATAGCTATGAAGATGTATGTACACTAATTGAAATGGCACAAGAGGCAGATGATGTAGATACAGCACAGGAAGCAAAAAATGATGCTGATTTATTTATAAACAGTTATGAAGAAATGCTTCTTAATACATTATTAGATGGAGAATATGATAAAAATGATGCTATACTTGAGTTGCATGCTGGAGCAGGAGGTACAGAAGCTTGTGATTGGGTATCTATGTTACTGAGAATGTATACAAGGTGGGCAGAAAAAAGAGGCTTCAAAATAAGTGTTGTTGATTATTTAGAAGGTGAAGAAGCTGGTGTAAAATCAGTTACGTTAGAAATCAGTGGAACCAATGCATATGGCTATCTAAAGTCAGAAAAAGGTATTCACAGGCTTGTTAGAATATCACCTTTTGATTCTTCAGGTAGAAGACATACTTCATTTGCCTCATGCTATGTTTTACCTCAGATTTCAGATACCGTTCAAATTGAGATAAAACAAGAGGATTTAAGAATAGATACGTATAGATCTACAGGAGCAGGAGGGCAGCATATTAACACAACAGATTCAGCTGTACGTATAACACACTTGCCTACAGGAATTGTCGTACAATGCCAAAATGAGCGTTCTCAAATTCAAAATAGAGAAAGAGCTATGCAGATGCTAAGAGCAAAACTCTATGAAAAAGAACAGCAAGAACGTATGGAAACTATAGAAGGCATTGGTGGAGAGAAAAAGGATATTGCATGGGGGAGTCAAATACGCTCTTATGTATTTCATCCCTATAATTTAGTAAAGGATCATAGAACAAACGAAGAAAGTGGCAACACAGGATCTGTTATGGATGGTGATATAGACAGGTTTATAAATGCTTATTTAAGCTGGATACATCAACGAGATTAACAACAAATATAGGGGGGATCATTTATGGCAAAAAGTCAAATCGTAGTCTTTAATTTAGCAGGTCAAGAGTATAGTATGGATATTATGAAAGTGCTTGAAATATCTCCGTATCAAGCAGTAAGCTCAGTACCAGAAGTGCCTTCATATATTGAAGGGATTATTAATCTAAGAGGGACTATATACCCCATATTTAATTTAAGGAAAAGACTTCATATGCCAGAGGCTGAAGTTGATGAAAAGACAAAAATAATAATAATGAATTTGGATAAAATTAATGTAGGTTTTATAGTAGATAGTGTTCAAGAAATCATGACAATTGAAGAAGAAGAGATAGATCCTACACCAGAAATGCTTAGACGCTATGAAAGCAGATATATAAAGGGAATTACTAAAAAAGATGAGAAAATAATAATAATTTTAGATGTTGACCTATTGCTTTCGGAAGATGATCAAAGTATTTTAGATAATATTGTTAACTAGAAAAGAGGTGAACTTCACCTCTTTTTCATGAGCATGGATTTATAATAACATAGCTCTAGAACGCATATTTTGGTCTTATAGATGTATCTATAGATCCACTTAGGAGAAACAACATTTAGGTTATGATTCAGTACAATATTAGTGATGTTTCTCTATAGAATGCACATATTAATTTGAATAAACGTGATATAAAATGAGACGGAGTGCTAATGATGGAAACAATTATTGTTGCAACACAAAATGAAGACAAGGTTAAAGAAATTAAAAAGATTTTATGTGATTTAGATGTTACTGTTTTGCCTATGAGTGAATTAGGAATCGACTTGGATATAGAAGAAAATGGAACGACATTTGAAGAAAATGCACGGATTAAAGCTGAAGCGTTAATTAAATATACAGATAAGCTCATTATAGCAGATGATTCTGGTCTTGAAATTGACTTTTTAAATAAGGAGCCAGGTATATATTCTGCCCGTTATCTAGGTAAAAATACTTCTTATATAGAAAAAAATCAGATTATTATAAATAAATTGAAAGACGTTCCATTTGATAAACGCACAGCACGATTTGTGTGTGCTATAGCTATTGCAGGAAAACATATCCCAACATATACAACAACAGGTACGATAGAAGGACACATAGGATATGAAGCAAAAGGAGAAAATGGTTTTGGCTATGATCCAATCTTTTATGTTAAGGAATATGATGCAACTACAGCGGAGATTGCTCCTAAAATTAAAAACAAGATAAGCCATAGAGCTAAAGCCCTAAATCAAATGAAAGAAAAATTAGTAGAGATGATTGGGCAAAGAGTACAAAATGAAAGAGAAGATGCAGAGTGAAAGTATTAGTAGTAAGCGACTCACATAACAACATTCAGAATATCATTACAGTGATAAAAGTAATAGGACTTGATAAGATAAATGTTTTATTGCACTGCGGTGATCATAAAAATGATGCCATTCGGTTAAAGACACTATATCCAGAATTAACAATAGACTATGTCTATGGAAATTGTGATGGATTAAGTTATGGTAGTGACAAGCAAAAGTGTGTTACTCTTGGAGGGATCCCTATTTATTTCACTCATGGACATAACCATCATGTGAAAAGTGGAGATTATGATGAGTTATTGATAGAGGCAAAGGGCTATGAAGCAAAAGTTGCATTATGTGGGCATACACACTGTGCATATTTTAGGAAGAAGGAAGATATAATACTATTAAACCCAGGAAGCATTTCTTTGCCACGAGACAGTCATTATCCTTCTTATGGCATTATTGATATTAATGAAAAAACCAACATGGTAGAAAATGCTACAATAGTTCAGATGCTTGATAATAAGTCTTTTCATGAACATCCATGTATGAAATCCTACTATTTTTAATAAAAAACCTAAAAAAGTGTTGACGTATCTCGTGATTTTATGTATAATACATTTTGTCAGTTGAAATTAGCAAGGTTTGCAGTTAGCATCATAGCATAACTAAATTAATTTTGCGGGTGTAGTTCAATGGTAGAACACCAGCCTTCCAAGCTGGTCACGTGGGTTCGATTCCCATCACCCGCTCTTTGTATCCATAGCTCAGCTGGATAGAGCAACGCCCTTCTAAGGCGTGGGTCCGGGGTTCGAATCCCTGTGGATACGTATGGTGGGAGTAGCTCAGTTGGTTAGAGCACCAGATTGTGGCTCTGGGGGTCGAGGGTTCGAGTCCCTTTTTCCACCTGATATATATATTGGGCTGTCGCCAAGTGGCAAGGCACAGGACTTTGACTCCTGCATTCGAAGGTTCAAATCCTTCCAGCCCAGTTTTTACTATCATGGGTCACTAGCTCAGTTGGCAGAGCACTTGACTTTTAATCAAGTGGTCCCGGGTTCGAATCCCGGGTGGCTCATATGCGGGTGTGGCGGAATTGGCAGACGCACTAGACTTAGGATCTAGCGCCTACGGCGTGGGGGTTCGACTCCCTTCACCCGCATCTAATTAAATAAAAATAGCTAAGCAATTTTGCGGGTGTAGTTCAATGGTAGAACACCAGCCTTCCAAGCTGGTCACGTGGGTTCGATTCCCATCACCCGCTTTTTGTATTTATTGTTCACAAAGTACAAGTAGCATCCACTTAAATCATGGACTTAGTGCTTAGATTCTTGTGGATACATAGTTAATGATGGGCTGTCGCCAAGTGGCAAGGCACAGGACTTTGACTCCTGCATTCGAAGGTTCAAATCCTTCCAGCCCAGTTATGGAGTAACGATAGTTACAAAAAACAACCCCCATATGTTAGATATCATCACATGATCTAACATATGGGGGTTGTTCATCTTTTTAACATGTGTTGTCAGTAGCTCAAGGAGCACCGTAGAGAGATAAGTTATTATTTTTATACCTATTATCTAAGGTAATATCTTCTCCGAACCAATATGGTACTTCAAAGCTTTGAGCTGCAGACTTAGATGAAAACTCTACTTCTACAGTTATTAGTCCTTCCAAATGGCCATGATAAATATCAAGTTCAGCAACAAGACCTTTAGAAAGAGGGATAAAGTATCTATTTTTTTCAATAGGAGAATAGTCGATTTTACTCCATAAGCTTTCATATTGTTCTAGTGTTATGGGTAATTCAAACTCTTCTCTAATCATACTGCCATGAGATTTTACAGTTAAGGCATAGGCTTCATCCATCTTTCTAATTCTTATGACTGGGTCAGTAGAAATATAAGCTTGCGTGATGGTTTTATGTGTACAGTCAACTAGATCTGGAAGTTGTTTAACTAAGAATTTACGCTCAATCTCCATTTGTGTACCTCCTTAAAATATTAATCAGTCTTATCGTTTATTTTATCACAAACTTATACTGAAATACAGAGAAATAACTTGAAAACAATGTTTTAACTATTGCGATAAATATGTTAAAATAGATTAGATGTCACAAAAAGATTTTTGGAGGGAACATTTATGTCTAGAGTTGTTATGTATTTTGCGGAAGGGTATGAAGAGGTAGAAGCCCTAACCGTTATTGATATTTTAAGAAGAGCAAATGTAGAAGTTATATTAGCAGGAGTTCATGATAAAACTGTAGTGAGTGTACATCAAGTGAGTATTAATATGGATGAAACAATAGAAAATATAGATCATAATTTAATAGATATGATTATTTTACCTGGAGGAGCAAAAGGGGTAGAGAACATGTTTCATTCTGAACATGTCCTCCAAAATATTAAGAAGTTTCATGAAGAAAAAAAGGGGATAGCTGCTATTTGTGCTGCACCAAGTATTTTGGGTCGATTAGGAATATTAAAGGGAAAGAAGGCTACTTGTTACCCAGGATTTGAAAAATATTTAGAAGGATGTACTATTGAGACACAAAAAGTAGTTATTAGTAATCATATTATTACAGCACAAGCAGTTGGAGCAGCTATGGAATTTGGGCTAGCTATATTGGAGACACTACAAGGCAAAAAAGTTAAGGATAAAATAAAAAAAGCTATGTACGTATAACCTATTTTACTTACTTATGTCTGTATTCATTGCATGGTAGACAGGAGTATATATATTTTTGAAAACATCGGACAGCTGATAATCGTTCGCAGATGTAATACCTAACAATTCAAATGCAGCTTGTACTTTGTCAATATTAAGCTCATATATGTTAGCAACCATTTCAGGAGTATATGAATCATAAGATATATATTTCCATTGCCTTTGAATGAGTCTACAAATATAACTAGATGAATGTGTAATCACATTAAAAAAATCTATCGTATTAATGACATTTATTTCTTTAAGATTAAGTATACTTTTTATATCTGAGCATTTCATATCAAGAAGTTCTGCAACTTCGTTAATATCATATGGCGAACGCTTGCATTTTAAGAAAATATCTAAATTTTTAATTTTAGGACGTATATTTTGTGCGTATATCATGTCAAAATTGCATAGTGACATACACTCGTTAAATGAGTTATCCATGTAAAAGGTCCTTTCTATGTATATACATTTATAAAGCATAAGATAATTATATTATAATCTAAATCTTATACGAAATACTATATGTAATAGTTGGGAAAACTGTTCTATCATGTATCTGGGGCAATTCAAATAATACATTTGTTCAGTCACCTATGTGTTATTTCTCTCAATGAATTTATACAGGATAACTGAAAGTTTACAATGTAAATTCTATAAATATAGACAAATAATTCTAGATTTAACACAGTACATGTGATATAATAATGCAATGTTAGTTTATAATGCTATATTTATGCATAAACCTAAGGAGGATAATAATGAATACACAGTTAGAAAAATTAGAAGATAGCCAAGTAAAACTTACTGTAGAAATAGATAGCGATCAGGTAACATGGGCTATTGCGAAAGCATATCAAGACATGAAAAAAGACTTTAATGTTCAGGGCTTTAGAAAAGGTAAAGTACCTCGTGCTATGATAGAAAAAATGTATGGTGTAGAAGTGTTTTTCAATAAAGCTGCTGATATTTTGATTGAACAAACAATAGGAAAAGCAATAGAAGATAATAATGTTGATATTGCAGCACGTATTGGTCAAGAGGGAATACAAGTAATTGAAATGTCAAAAGATAGTATGAAATATGAGGCAACAATTACTGTAAAACCTGAATTTACATTAGGCGATTATAAAAACCTTGAAGTTGAAGTCGATAAAATAGAAGTAACAGATGATGACATAGATGCAGAGATTGCAAAAGAAGCTGATAAAAATTCAAGAGAAATCAGTATTACTGATAGACCTATTGAAGATAAAGATACTGTTATTATTGATTTTAAAGGATTTATAGATGGTGAGCCATTTGAAGGAGGAAGTGCACAGGATTATTCACTTGTTATTGGCTCTAAATCATTTATAGAAGGTTTTGAAGAGCAACTAATAGGAAAACAAAGTGGTGATAATGCGGAGATCAATGTTACTTTCCCAGAAAATTATCATTTAGCATCACTTGCTGGTAAACCTGCAGTATTTGAGGTAGAGATAAAGGATATCAAAGTAAAAGAAGTTCCTGAAATAAATGATGATTTTGCTGCAGATGTTTCAGAATTTGAAACACTTAGTGAATACAAACAAAGCATTAAGGATAGACTTTTAAAGCAAAAAGAAAACCAACAACAAACAACTATAGAAAATAAATTAATTGAACTTGCAGTAAAAAATGCAAATGTAATAGTTCCTGAAGCTATGACAGAAGATCAAATTGATAAAAATGTCAAAAATTTTGAAACACGTCTTAGTCAACAAGGGCTTAAATTAGAGCATTATATTCAGTTTACTGGTCAAAATATGGAGACATTTAGAGAAAATATTAGGGAAGATGCAGAAAAACAACTTGCTTCAAGATTAGTATTAGATAAAATAGCTCTACAGGAAAATATAGAAATCACAGAAGAAGAACTTGATTCAGAGCTTCAAGAAATAGCGAAATACTACAACATGGAGTTTGAAGAACTTAAAAAGATATTCCCACCATATGAAAAAGAATCATTAGAATCAGATCTTAAAGTGAAAAAAGCTGTTAAGCTTATTGTAGATTCAGCAAAAGTAATAGAAAAATAGTCTCACTCATGGAGTTTAAGGAGGTATTAAAATGAGTCTTATACCAATGGTCATTGAGCAAACCAATAGAGGAGAACGTAGTTTTGATATATATTCACGTTTGTTAAGAGAAAGAATAATAATGTTATGTGATGAGGTTAATCAAGTGACAGCAAGTTTAATTGTAGCTCAGCTCTTATTCCTAGAATCTGAAGACCCTGATAAAGACATTATGCTCTATATCAATAGTCCAGGAGGAAGTGTCTCAGATGGTTTGGCTATATATGATACTATGCAGTGTATTAAACCAGATGTTTCAACTATTTGTATAGGTATGGCAGCAAGTATGGGTGCATTTTTACTTGCAGCAGGGAAAAAAGGAAAACGTTTGGCACTTCCAAATGCAGAGATTATGATTCATCAGCCACTAGGTGGAGCAAGAGGTCAAGCAACAGATATCCAAATTCAAGCACAGCAAATCTTAAAAAGCAAAGATAAGCTAAATAGAATGTTAGCAGAAAATACAGGACAGCCTCTAGAAAAAATACAAGCTGATGTGGAGAGAGATTATTATATGTCTGCTAGTGAAGCAGTAGATTATGGTATTATCGATAAAATAATCACATCAAGATAACATGTGAAAGAGAGGTATTATATGCCATCTAAATTTGACGATACAAAGCAATTAAGGTGTTCCTTTTGTGGCAAGCACGAAGAGCAAGTGAGAAGACTGGTTGCAGGACCTAGTGTTTATATTTGCGATGAATGTATAGAGACTTGTTTTGAGATACTTGAGCAAGAGCGAGAAGATCTAGATGATGACGATGCCCTTATTGACATACCAACACCAAAAGAAATTAAAGATCATTTTGATGAATATATTATAGGTCAAGAGGACTCAAAGAAGGCTTTAGCTGTGTCCGTTTATAACCACTATAAACGTATTAAGTATACATCATCAAAGCGTAACGATGTAGAAATACAAAAAAGTAACATTATTCTTTTAGGACCAACAGGTTCAGGAAAAACACTTTTAGCACAGACACTGGCAAAAAAACTTAATGTACCCTTTGCTATAGCTGATGCAACTTCTCTTACTGAAGCAGGATATGTAGGAGAAGATGTAGAAAACATTTTGCTAAGATTAATTCAAGCTGCAAACTATGATATCGAAGCAGCACAAATGGGTATTATATATATTGATGAAATTGATAAGATAACAAGAAAGACAGAAAATCCATCAATTACAAGAGATGTTAGTGGTGAGGGTGTTCAACAAGCCCTTCTAAAAATAATAGAAGGAACTATAGCTTCTGTTCCACCACAAGGAGGAAGAAAGCATCCTCATCAAGAATTCCTCCAAATTGACACCACCAATATTCTATTTATTTGTGGCGGTGCTTTTGATGGCATCGACAAGATTATAGAAAATAGAATTGGCAAGAAAAGCATTGGATTTGGGGCTAACATTGTTACAAAAAAGGAAAAAAATGTAGGCGAATTATTAAAACTCATAGAACCTCAAGATCTTATTAAGTATGGTCTTATTCCAGAGTTTGTAGGAAGGGTTCCTGCAATTGTTGCTTTAGAAAATCTTGATAGATCAGCATTAGTACAGATTCTTACTCAGCCTAGAAATGCTCTTATTAAGCAATATCAATCATTACTTAAAATGGATGGTATAGACCTTGAATTTGATGAAGCTGCTCTTTCTGCCATTGCAGATTTAGCTATAGAGCGTGAAACAGGTGCTAGAGGTCTGCGAGCAATACTTGAAAAGGCTATGAGAGATACGATGTATGAACTTCCTTCGTCAAGTGATGTTGTTCAAAAAGTAGTTATTACAAAAGAGGTTATTAAAAACAAAGAAAAGCCTACTATTGTATATAGTGAGCTGGATCTTAACTTAGATAAAGAAAGTGATAAAGGAAAGAAAACAAAAAAAGTCAATAAGACAGATAAAACGCAACCAGCATAGCTGTTAGTATCTACTAACAGCTATATTTTATAAAAATAACCATGGTAAATGAATCCTTTCTTAGAGGATGGGTAATACTTTAAAAGTACTATTCATTTTTTGGAGGAGGATTACAGTTATGCTACAACTCTTATTATTGGTTATACAATTAGTGTTTACATTTATTATAGGCATTTATTTCTTAACACAGTTAAAAACACAAGCAGCTAGTAAAACAAACATTAAAAAAGATTCATATTTAAAATGTGAAAAAATGTCTATGCTAAGAGAAACCAAATTGACAGTTCCCCTTACAGAGGTTGTAAGACCAAAGACAGAAGAAGATATTATTGGACAAAAAGAAGGGTTAAAAGCACTTAAGGCTGCCTTGTGTGGTGAAAACCCACAGCATATCTTGATTTATGGAAATCCAGGAATAGGTAAGACGGCAGCAGCTAGAATAGCATTAAATATAGCAAAAAATACAAAAGGATCACCATTTAAGAAAGAAGCTCCTTTTATAGAAATAGATGCAACAACGCTTAGGTTTGATGAGAGAGGCATAGCTGATCCTCTTATCGGTTCAGTCCATGACCCTATTTATCAAGGTGCAGGAGCCTATGGCCCTGCAGGAGTACCACAGCCCAAGATGGGAGCTGTTACAAAAGCACATGGAGGCGTACTGTTTATAGATGAAATAGGAGAACTGCATCCTGTACAAATGAATAAGCTGTTGAAGGTATTAGAGGATAGAAAAGTATTTTTAGAAAGTTCCTATTATACAGCATCTGATGAAAATATACCACAGCATATACATGATGTTTTTCAAAATGGGCTTCCAGCAGACTTTAGATTGATTGGAGCCACTACAAGAAAAAGAGAAGATATTCCAGCTGCTATAAGATCACGGTGTGTAGAAATCTTCTTTAAAGACCTTTCTTATGAAGATATTATTGAAATAGTTAATAATGTATTAGAGAGACAAAAGATAATCATTGATTCCCATGCAAAGGAGTTATTGGCGAAATATGCCAACAATGGGAGAGATGTAGTAGCCATGCTTCAGACAGCAGATAGCATAGTAAAGATGGAAAAGAGAAATCGCATAGCTCAAAAAGATGTAGAGTGGGTTATTGAGACAGGTATGTATTCTCCTAGGATAGATAAAAAAGTAGATGGGCTCTATCATATTGGGAAAGTAAATGGATTAGGCGTATCAGGATTTGCCTCAGGGATGGTACTTGATATAGAAGCAGTTGCAAAAAAAGTAGACAAAAGTTGTGCACAAATCAAAATTACAGGTATAATAGAGGAAGAACAACTGCATTTAAAAAATAGTACAAGCAAAAGAAAAAGTATGGCAAATAGTTCAGTAGAGAATGTACTTACTGTTCTTCAGACAAATTATGACGTTAATATAGACGACTATTTTATACACCTTAACTTTACTTCAGGCATTCCAATAGATGGACCATCTGCAGGAACAGCTATGTTTTGTGCATTATATTCGGCTTTATTTAAGAAGTATATTTCATCATCTATTGCAATGACAGGAGAGATATCCATCCATGGGGAGATATGTCCAGTTGGTGGTGTCTATGAAAAAATAGTTGCAGCAAAAAATGCAGGAGTTAAAAAAGTTTTTATTCCAAAGGCAAATATGCAGGAGCTTTTAATAGGAATAGGCGTAGATATCATACCAGTAGATAATATAGAAGAGCTTATTAAGCATACATTTGATATGAGGCAAGATGCAAGTCACATATTACATGCTTAAAATGACATACAGCGAGTTGGGAGGATGAGCAAATGGATGACAATAAAATAATGGGGATACCTGTTCTTCCACTTAGGGGAATAACAGTATTTCCAAATATGATATTAGATTTAGATATAGGAAGAGACAAGTCACTTGCTGCGATACAAAAGGCTATGGAGAGCAATGATAAAATATTTGTGGTTGCACAAAAAGATGCGATGACAGATGATCCCAAAATAGAAGAACTCTATGATATGGGGACTATTGCTGTAATTAGACAAGTGACAAAAATCAACGAAAACCACTATAAAATATTTATTGCTGGTGAAAAAAGAGCACGAATTATAGACAGTGAGAGCCAAGAGTATTTGTCAGCTACAGTAGAAGTTATTGATGCCCAGCACCAAGACTTTACGCAAAAAGAAGAAGCACTTATAAGAACTATAGGTGAACTTTTTGAAAAGTATGCCAAACTCAGTGGGAGAATCCATGAAGATATGGTATACAGCATATTAGGGTTAAAAAGTAGCTTAGAAATCATAGATATTATAGCAGCCCATATGACGCTTGAAGTATCTAAGAAGCAAGATGTACTTGAAGCAGTTGATACACCAACACGTATGCAGAAGATTATAGAAATCTTAAATGATGAAATACAAATACTAGAAATCCAGAAAAATATATACTTACAAGTAAAGAAGAATATTGATAAATCGCAAAAAGAATATTACTTAAAAGAACAATTAAAAGCAATACAAGAAGAACTTGGCGATAAAGATAGTATCAAACAAGAAACGGACAACTATAAAGAAAAATTAAGTCAATTAAATCTATCAGATGAAATTAGAGAGAAACTTGAAAAGGAAATAGATAAGCTCTATAAAACATCAAGCACTTCCCCTGAAAGTGGCTACCTAAGAAATTATATTGAGGCTGTTTTAGATATACCATGGGGCGTGACCACAAAGGAAAACACGCAAATCAAAAAGGCAGAAAAAATATTAGAAGATGATCATTATGGGCTAGAAAAAGTTAAGCAAAGGATATTAGAATATCTAGCTGTTAAAGCCTATGCACCAAGCATCCAGGTACCTATATTATGTCTTATAGGCCCTCCTGGTGTTGGTAAAACTTCTATTGCTAAGTCTATTGCATCAGCCACAGGAAGGAATTATACGAGACTTTCTTTAGGAGGTGCACGAGATGAAGCAGATATTAGAGGACATAGAAGAACATATGTAGGTGCTATGCCAGGAAGATTCATTAATGCGTTAAGACAAGCAAGATCCATGAATCCTGTTATGGTATTAGATGAGATGGACAAAATGATGAGTGACTTTAGAGGGGATCCAGCAGCCGCACTACTTGAAGTTCTAGATAGCGAGCAAAATGCTCATTTTAGAGATCATTATATTGAAGTGCCTGTTGATTTATCAAAAGTCATGTTTATCTGTACTGCCAATACACTGACTTCTATACCAAAACCATTATTAGATAGAATGGAAGTCATTGAAATCAATAGTTATACGAGCACAGAAAAACTAGAAATTGCCAAAAGACATTTGCTCCCAAAACAGCTAAAAATACATGGGTTAGCATCAAAGAATATTAGGTTATCTCAAGAAAATATCATGTATCTTATAGATCATTATACCAAAGAATCAGGCGTTAGAAGTCTAGAGCGTTTATTAGGCAGCATATGTCGTAAGGTAGTAAGGGAAATGGTAGAAACGCAAAAGAAGGTTATTTATATATCACTTGAAAAAATAAAGGAATATCTAGGACAAGAAAAATATCACTTTGATAAAGTATCAGATCATCCACAAGTAGGTTTAGTTACAGGTCTTGCATGGACTTCTGTAGGCGGAGATACCTTATCAATAGAAGTTAATATTATGAAAGGTAAAGGAAACTTAGAGCTTACAGGACAAATGGGAGATGTCATGAAGGAATCAGCAAAAGCTGGTGTGAGTTATATAAGATCCCACTATGATGTATTAGGAGTCTCAGAAAACTTTCATACAAAGTATGATATTCATATACACATACCTGAAGGCGCGGTTCCAAAAGATGGACCTTCAGCAGGTATAACAATGGCTACAGCTATTATATCAGCACTTACTAAAAAACCTGTTAGAAATGATATAGCCATGACTGGAGAAGTTACAATAAGAGGAAGAGTCCTGGCAATAGGTGGACTAAAAGAAAAGTTGCTAGCAGCAAAAAGAGCAGGGATTTATAACGTCATTGTACCAAAGCAAAATATACCACATATATCTGAAATAGAAAGTCATATAGTAGATGATATGAATCTTATATATGTAGATACTATGGAAGAAGTCATTAAGCATGTGTTTATTTAATGTACATAGTGATATTTAGCATGAGAAACAACGCAAATACTTCACTTATTTTGCCACTTAATGTTGTTTCTTCTAAGTGAATTCATATAGATTAAGTTGTTATTGATATGTGAATTCTATATATAAAAGGAGGAGACCATGAATGTAACAAGGTCAGAACTTATTATTACAGCTGGAAACAAATCACAGTTTCCTAATAGCACACATCCAGAAATAGCTTTTGCAGGCAAGTCTAATGTGGGAAAATCATCATTAATTAATTGTTTAGTTAATAGAAAAGCTTTAGCAAGAACAAGCTCCCAGCCTGGGAAGACTCAAACCATCAATTTTTACAACATACAAGATATGATTTGTTTTGTAGACTTACCTGGATATGGATATGCTAAAGTTTCTAAAACCCAAAGAAGCAATTGGGGGAAATTAATAGAGGATTATCTTATTAATCGAGAGAACCTAAAAAAAATTATTTTACTTGTAGATATTAGACATTCTATAGGTGAAAATGATAAAATGATGTATGATTGGATTTCATATTATCATAAAGAAGTTATTATTATAGCCACAAAAGCCGACAAGATTAATAGAAGTCAAATACAAAAGCATATCAATATAATAAGAAAAGGGTTAGATTTAAAGGAACAAGATAGACTTGTACCTTTTTCTGCTACCACAAAACAAGGAAAGGATGATATATGGCGTATTATTGAAGAAAGTATTGAAGAAAGCACTGAAGGGCATATTGATTTATAGACAGACCTCTCTTCTAAATGACAACATATAATCATTGATAAAAATGGAATAAAATGGTAATATAGGGTTATTATATTTTGTATTTTTATTAATTTATATGGCATTTATTTAGGAGGGAAAGTTATGTCTACTGTATATTATTTGAAATGGGGGAGACTACAGTTAGATATGTTAGACGAATATAATGTTAAGTCATCTTATACTAAACCAGACAATAATAGTTTTGAGAACAAGACAAGTACTCAGTCTATTGATGAGCAAAAACCATCTACATATGAAAATAAGGTTCAATATATTAAGATACCTTTTAATAGGTCAAAGCAAAATAGTGTATCTAGTAAGTTACTCCTTGAAAAAGAGTTAGTACATATTGATATACCAGAGCATGTCCATAATACACTTAAAAATATGAGTGAATGTTTTATAGGCAAACTTGAGGAAGATATTTACGCTAAGGAAATCGAAGAACCTATGTTAGATGGTGAAAGTGAATCAATAGTTGAGAAAGTTGAAAAGATGAAGAAAGAAGAAAAGACAGTAAAGGAAGAGACATCAGAAGGAACACAAGAGATAAAAGAAGCAAAAGGGGTAGCAGGAGAAGAGATATTAGAAGGAACACAAGAGATAAAAGTAACAAAAGAAGTAGAAGAAGAAGCATCAGAAGGAACACAAGAGATAAAAGAAGCAAAAGAGGTAGCTGAAGAAGAGACACGAGAAGGGCCACAAAAGATAAAAGAAGAAAAGATGTCACTAAATAAAGAGACATCAAAAGAATCACAAGATATAAATGAAGAGGATCCAGTAGGTAATAAGCCATCTGAAGTAGATGATGAGGCAAAAGAAACAGTTACAATAGTAGCTGAAATTAAGAGTGAACTAGGAATAGATTCAGCTGATAAAAATGTTAAAAAAGATGTTAAAAAAGATGTAAGGGGAGAGGGAAAGATGAAAGAAGATATAGAAAAAGATTATGATCCAGTAGAAGAAGAATATAATCCTATTAATGAAAAAGAAATTTTGGAAAAATTAAATCCAAAAGTAGAGGTAGTGGATGAATATGATTGGCATGAAGATAGCTATTATGAGCAACAAAAAATAGATCAGCTTATGGATCATTATACATATACTAATGAGAATAGTTCAAATACCAGTAATTACGAGGAAACAGCTAGCAATCATAAAGGCGTGGTAGTTGAGAATCCAATTAAAGATAGAGGTATAAAGTCAAAGATAAAGAATTTATTTAGACGTAAGTGGTGATTTTTGTTTTCTAAACAACTTTATTTCTAGGCTGTCAACCATTTTTGAAAATGTCCGCAAATTGTTTAGACATTAGCACCAGTTTTCTGGTGCTTTTATTTCGGTATTTTATCCTTACCTCTTTTAAAAGGGTACTTAAAACCACAAATCTTATCAA
>JAEYPM010000060.1 GCA_023410675.1 Bacillota bacterium
AATCTTTGCTATTTCATCAACAAAGCTCTTGGTAAGACTATAGATATTGGAAAGATTAAGGAATTGATCTATTAATAAATAAACTATAGTCTAAGAAATTCGGGATAAATATGCACTTGAAAACATCTATATTTATCCAAAATATAATAACAATTAAACTAGCACATTAGATTAAGTTAGAACAATAAAATATCTCTTATACCTATTAGGTATAGGAGATATTTTATTGTTCTATAAGGAGTTATTAGGTGTAAACAGATATTTATATTACTAATATATTTGATATCTATAATATATAAAATTTTACTTAGAAAATTTTGAAGATATAATATTTGATGATATAATAGACATAAAATCTAAATTAATTTGATAGATCAAAAAGTTTTAGGGGAGGGTATCATGAGAGCATTCAGAAAAAAATTAGTTGCATTGTCACTTAGTCTGGCAACTGTAGTAGGCATTAGTTATGTGGTTTATGCAGACTCTATAGGCATTTCTATTAATGGTAGAACAGTGGCAAGTGATGTAAGTCCAATTATGGAAAATGAAAGAACATTAGTACCAATCAGAGTAATATCAGAAAATTTAGGAGCAGAAGTAAAATATGACGCTCAAACAAAGAAAGTAACAATCATAAAGGATAGTACAAACATTACACTTACTTTAAATCAAAAGCAAATCATTGTGAATGGAAACAAACAAACGATTGATGTACCTGCTAAAGCAGTTAAAGGTCGTACATTAGTACCTATTAGAGTGGTATCTGAAAGTTTAAACTGTAAAACAGTATGGGATGCTAATAACAAGATGGTTATTATTACAGCAGAAGGATTAGAAACAGGAACAGGTACAGGTACACCATCTACAGACGTTGACTCTTGGGGTAGAGGAATTAGAACAACTAATCTTCCTAAAGGTGCAGAATATTTCCCTTATATTTGTGAAGATGTTCCTAACTGGGCATATGAAGGAATAATAGGGTACATGAAAAATACAAATGGTCGCTCAGTATGGAGTGGATTTGGGAAGGATGAATTCGGAGTAACATATCCTGCATGGGATTCATCTGATAAAAATACTCCTAAAGACTTTTGGAACTCAAGATATTCTGTAGAACCTTATTATAATCGCATAAAGAAATACTTAGATTTTTGTGTAAATATTGATTATAGGACACTTACACGTGAAGAAATAGCTGAGGTGATGTATGAATGCTTCGCACCAGATGTTTTTAAAAACAGAGAAAAATCTATAGATTACTGGTACAACTATTATAAAGATAACAAGATAATAATGACAGGAAATGTAACAGTTATTCCAGAAGGATTTCATATGACAGAGGAAGGAAGGCCAGTTGTTACTGCACTAGTAACATTTAAAATTTCATCACAGGCACAGCCACCATATGACTATGTTAATATAAGTGCAGAGAGAAAACAGGAAGGGTTCAAACCTCCAAGCTTTAAAACTAATGTAACTTATCAAGGATTATTTGTAAATCCAATGATTTGGAATGCAGGAGACGCAAACAGTTATCAATTAAATTATGCATTAACTGCATTTGATATGAGGGATTTTAAAGAGATAAATTAAGGAGTCATATCTTTAAGGGAGAAAATTTCTCTCTTAAAGATATATACAAGTTATTAAATTATTAAGATTAAGGAGGAAGTTGCTTGAAGAGTTCCTATTATCTATTAAAAAAGGTTATTAACGCAGCTTTAATTTTGTTTATATTATTATTGGGCTGTATTAATACTTTTGCAAGCATATCTGAAGGAGGGGCAACTAATGATGATGCGACAGGCATTTGGGAAATAGTTTGGTCAGAATCTGTAGACGGAGAAAATGTCAGTTCCAAAAAGATGGAATTAAATGACCTCATAGTTATTAAAGTAGTAGCTAAAGCTAGGCAAACAGAGACATATTACAGAACAGTAGGCTGGGCAGTTTATACTAGGAATACATTAGCACCAACAAACCTTGAACAAGATCAATATGTAATTGGTAGTAGAGATATGCATAGAAAAGAAACGTGGGGAATTGCAGGTTCACCATTAATGAATGGTAGTGAATTTATTACAACCAGTAGTGAAGAAGTAAGAAGTGGATATAACTATGCAGACTTCAGAATAAATAAAAATGACATATTCAGTGCATTTATGAAAAAAGGAACAAAGTTTAATAAAGATATGCTTGAAAGTGATGGAAAGATTAAATCTATGCCCCTTGCATTAGAAGATTTTATCTAATACAAGGGGCATAAGTATGTTTATAAGAATTTTACTTTAGAGACCAATTGTGCTTTTCCAATCATATCTTCTGTCTGATCTTCTAAGATTTTTACTAAATATGTACCATTAGAATATATGATCTCACCTTGATCATTAATGTCATAGTCAATGACACCTTTCTTAATAGTGATAGGATCTTGACCAGGTTCCATTTTCATTAATTCCCAGCTTCTTGGGGCAATTCCAGGATATTTTTCTCCTAAACGTTTATTTTCATCTAGAGATTTTTCTGCGTTGATTAGGTTACCCTCTATAAATAGTTCTTTAGGATTGATTTCTTTTTGTTTTGCAGGGTTAGCTCCCTTTGAGGTAAGGGTTTTCCCAGCATACATCATGGAAAAAATGTTTAGCCAGCCAAATATGGCTTTAAGAATGATAAATGGAATAAGAAGAATGCTTAAAATAGAGAATCCTTTACTTTTAATTTCTTTATAGGGCATTCTGATAAAGTATAAATTTCCTTCTGCATCTTCTTTAGGCTTTGTATAATTGAATTTTTCATCAGAGATAATTTCATCTATGGTTCCTGAGTCCAAATCTAACTTGCATATAAATTTAGGACCGATTAGTTTACGGTGGGTTGAAGGATCTAGTGCGACACCAGCAGTATCATAATAAACTGTATGATCAGAAGTTTTGGACCAAGTTGGATTTTGATCAATACATTCACCTTCAGTAATAAAATGATAATGACTTTGTTCTAAATCGAGAAGTGCCAAATGAGATTCAATACTATGTTCACTTACTGAGGTAATCACTTGATTATTCGTGCTACTAAAATCAATATTATGAAAGATCACATTGTCTTTATGAAGGATATGCCCTTCATGTTCTTTTGCATCAAAGGGATTTTTAATAAAAATTCCAGATACCTCATTAATATGAATAGTATAGATGATTTTGTTATCCTTATATAAAGTAATTCCATTTACTTTAGCCTTATTTTGTGAGGGGTCAAAATTTTCAGATTGGCGTTGCATGCCCATAAACATAGCTCCGCTGCCACTGGTTTTCCAGGTGTTTCTATTTTCTATTTCAAGTCTTGCTTTATTATAACTATCTAGGTATTGACTATGTAGATAGGATACTTTGCGATCATGGACTAGTCCAATTTTTTCTTCGGACGAAAAAATAATGTTCTCATTCATACAACAATTCACCTCAAGATTTATTTCTCCTATGTATTTTATCATAAAGTCAGAAGATTGTCTTTAAAATACAATTTTTCATTATTGTCCATTCATGACATTTCTCTATAAAAGAAGGTATATATAAAGATAAAGATGGAAAATACTATATCTAAGGCTCATCGATTAAGAGGAGGGCGACCCATGATTCTATTATTAAGTGATGTGATAAGAATCGTTGATATCGTGCTCGTACTTCATATGATATTTAAAGAGAGAAGAGAAGCCATTTCACTATTTGCTTGGCTTATGCTTTTTATGCTATGTCCTATAATAGGTTTTATATTATATATTC
>JAEYPM010000010.1 GCA_023410675.1 Bacillota bacterium
GAAATAAGGAAAGGTAGGTGTAAAACCATGAAATCATTCATATATTTTGTATTTATTTTATTAGGCTTTTTTTTGCTTATAGCTGATGGTATTCTAAATAATAGGATAAATCAAGATAAGGAAAAAAGTAATAAGAGTAATATACATAATAAAAGTAATAAAAATAATAGACAAAATGAAATACAGATTAAAAAGAGACATGAAATATCTTGTCCAAAATACATAGAGCTAAGAATAAAACGTCCCATAGGATGTAAGCCAGTATGGAGTATAAGATCACCAGTAGTAAGTGGTACATATAGTTTGTTGTTTGATTCAAGTTAACATAGATAATAAAAATAGCTCATACAATGAATTCACATAGTATGAGACAAACTTTAAAATGTGAATTCTATACATGGTTTTACTATGAGTTATTTTTATGCAGTTTGATTTTGAGAGGAGGAGTTTAAAAGGAGCTAGGCATATAGGATGATCTGTATAGCCACAAAGTGGTTGAGAATTCCAAGTGTTAAGAGAAGACAATACCTATTTCCCCTAGCTTTTTAGTATTAGTTTTGCTATATCAATCTAAACCCGTTCATTTAAACCACATAAATTCATATTTTTTTCTTTGATCGAGATAGGCGTAGCTTAATAAAGTTGCGTCTTTTTTCTTTTTGAGCATATATGTCTTTGTAGAAAGTGTAGAAATAACTAGATCATTTGTAAGCGTAATATGCATATCATCCATATCTTTGATGGCACTTAAGGTGACATATCCAAAACAGCCATCTTGCCTTCCAATACTTTTCCTGGCTTTAAAGGGCAGCAAAATAAAGTCAGGATGAATCATAACAGGAGTATTTAGTTTCGTCCCAAGAACTTTAAAGCTCCAATAGCTAAGTGCTCTTGGATCAAGATGCATTAGGTAAAGAAGCTTTGAAATGTAGGTTTTTATGCAATATTTGTAGTCTGTGCTATTCCCATCAGCTTGGATAACGCGTGTGCAGTTCTGCCCAAATTCATCGTAATAAGGCACTAGTGCCAAAAAATGTGTATCTATCATATCAATCCCCCTAGTATCTATAATCGAACATATGTTCGGTATAGATTAATTATAAAGTATAATTGGAAAGTTTACAACCCAAAATTGCAAAAAAATTCTAATGAACATACCTCTAAAAAGTATGGGGTTAGTTTACAAAAGTTACAATTTAGCTTTTTACAATTTATTTGTTATCTTATGTTTGCGCAAATAAAAAGAGCTGCAGCAAGAAAGGTAACTATGAATAGTATCAAGGAAATTAGTCAAGAAGAATGCTACAAATGGTGGATTAAAATGATGCCTATGTGGAAAAAGTGGATCAGAAAAACATATCTTTGTGGATATGATAAAGATGATTTAATGCAACAAAGTTATATTGAGCTTGTAAATTGTATGAATAAGTATAATAAAGAGCTAGGGGTGCCCTTTGAAAGCTATTATAAAATGTATCTTTATCAGTGGCGAAATAACCAGAGCCGTAAGAAAAGAGAACTACTCAGTATTACAGATGAATATGAAAAAAACCTTATGGAAACAAAGGATATAACAGTGGATATTGAGGGTGAAATAGAAAATAAGCTATTGTCAGAAGCTATTATAAGGACCTTGGAGGATATGGGCGAAATTGAAAAATTCATTATTACTAAGTACTATATGGAAAAAGTATCTTTAAAGGATATAGCCAAGGAACTTAATATCAACTATAAGACATTAGAATACAAGAAAAAATGTATTTTACGTAAACTTAGGGAAGATAAGCTCTATAAAACATATTACTAAATAACCTAAAGAAGAAAGGAGGCGTATAAATATGGAAGAACTCTTTATGCAAATTAGTAACATAGGTTTTCCTATTGTGCTTTCTATGTATCTTTTAGTACGCATAGAAAACAAAATGGAGCAGCTTACACAAAGCATTCAGAGACTGACAACCGTATTAGACGAAAAAGAAAATTGCTAAAGCTTTAGGGAACACCCCTTGCTAAAAACATATATAGATATGAGACCGCAAGGCAAGGAGGTGAGGAAAATGGCAGTAGATGCACAGGTGAAATCAACAAAGGTTGTGCTAAAGCTTGAAAAAGGAACACAAACTATTTCAAACTGCACACACACAGCATCAAACGATGCCCTCTACACTTTAGCAGAAGCTATAGCAGCTCTTGAAGAAAAGGCAGCTGTAGGCGTAACTAAAGTAGTAGAAACTACCCTTGTTAGTGAATAATTGGGGTATAGGAAAAAGAGAAACATAATCAAGTAAGAAAGAAGATGATAAGAAAGGAGGCGTGCATTATGGCAGAAGTTACTAAGAAGGTTTTGGTTCTTACCTTTTTATGTGAAAATGGTAAAGAGCTAAAAGTAACAATTAACAATCCAAATGTTTCTTTAACAGGTGCTCAGATTAAAGAATCTATGGATAGCATTGTAACAAGTCAAGCTCTAGGAGATGAGAGCACAGTAAGCGATATTGTATCCGCTTATTATGTAACACAGCAACAAGATCAAGTTGCCCTTGTTTAATCAAATGAAAAGAAGGATGTAGTTTTGCGACTGCATCTTTCTTTTAAATTGATGGATTCTAAGCATTTATGTGCTAAGAATTGAAATCTTTTTTCTGTCAACTATGTCCATACTATATTGTGATTACTGATGATAAGGTAGAAGCTTATAACTATGATCTTGTGTTCTTGAAATGAAATCAAATCAAATGCACAATAATTAAAAAATATGATAGTTTTTTTATTTTTAGAATAGTATTGACGTCGTTGGATATTAAGAATAGTATAAAACTGATAAATTAACAGAGCTATTTTCATTAAACTATTAGAGAATATTTTCAAGGTATTGATCTATTAACGATGGGAATGATGTTCTGCACAGTATGTAAGAATATATAGATAAATTAGGAGGATGTAAGGTGAAAAAGATATTTAAAAGCGTTATTTTTATGATTATGGTTGTTTTTTTCTCATCTATTCCTGTAATGGCTGCATATCCAGATGATTATGGAAATAGTTTTGAGAAAGCACAACAAGTTCCTTTGCCTATGAGGGGGCTGTCAGGACAAATAAATTATTTAGGTGATGAAGATTACTTTAAGATTATACCGTTATCTACAGGTAAGTTAAATGCTTCGCTTAGATCTTATGCTGTGGAATCAATAGAAATGGAGCTATACAATGAAAAAGGCTCTAAAATCTCCTCTGATAGAATTTTATCATCTGGGAAAGCGTATTATATTGTAGTTAAGTCAAGGGGTGAAAAAACTGGATCTTATACACTTGACCTCATTTTCGATACAAATGTAACGATAGACGACTATACAGTTCTATTTGAAGAAGCAATCGAAATTGATGTTCCAATAAGAGAATATAGTGGATATTTATCTTCTGCGAATGATACCAATTGTATTAAATTTATAGCTCCAGATAATGGTAAATTAATATGGGAAAGTGAAGACCGCATACAAGTAAAAGTATATGATGAAAATGGCAATATAATAGATAGAGATACTTATTTAGAAGCTGGGCACACCTATTACCTTATAATTACTGCCGACAGACAAATGTTTTATGATTTAGATCTTTATATGGAGCGTACAGAAACACAAGATGCGGCCTATGGAAATAGTTTTAATACAGCAATAAGAATTAATGCACTACCAATAAATAACCTTGAGAGATATACTGATTCAAAAGGTACTAAAGATTACTATAAATTCACAGTTCCGTTTGATGGAAAATTAGATGTGGAAGGGTATGTGGAATTTGAATTATATGATGAAAATCAGAATCCAATATCTAAGCATAGTATTTTAAGAACAGGACGTACATATTACATTGTCCTCTATGGTTATGAACAATACGGAGGGCATTATAGTGTTAATATTGATGTAATAAAAGATGATTATGGAAATAATTTTGAAGAAGCAGAAGAAATTTCCATATCAACGATCATTAAAGGACGTATCGATTATGTGGGCGATGATGATTACTTTAAATTTACAGTACCTACTGAGTGCCTGCCATGGTACTCTTTGAAATCAGGAAATCCAGGAGTAGTCCTATATGATGAAAATTTCAAGGAAATCACTGTTCGTGATGTCTGCAAGGCGGGTCACACTTATTATGTGCAGTTCTTTGGTGCAAGTGTGGAAAATTATTCTTTTACAATAGAGTGTGATCCATTATTATTATATGGAGATGTCAATGGAGATCAGCAGGTAAATAGTATAGACTTTGGAATAATGAAAAAAGTTCTGTTAGGAATGGATATATCAAATATGACATTTGACAAAGTAGCAGCAGATCTTGATGGAGATGGTGCATTTACTTCAAATGATTATGCAGCACTTAATCAATATTTGTTAGGTAAAAGAAAGACATTTCCAGTTGATACTAATGGAGATGGCTACATAAACGACTAATATTAAGACTTAATAGAGAATGGATTCTCTATTAAGTCTTTTTTAAGTATTTAAAGGGTTAACATTTCCACAAATTTTTTATATAAAGGAAATGGCAATAGATTTCTAAGCAAAACTGCAGTTTTGGTATCTGCACCTGATGGGTACCTAAGTTTTGAACGTCCATCTGTAGCAGCCTTATAGATAGTTTTTGCTGTTATATCTGGGGTAGCTCCATTTTTGAGGCTATTCATAAGATAGTGATGCCATTTTTTTAGGCTCTTTGTGTATTCACTTGGGTATTGATCTAAAGAAAGATCTTTTGATTCATCGTACAAATCTGTGCGAACCATGCCTGGCTCTACAACTTTAATTTTGATATTGAGATCTTTAAGTTCATATAAAAGGGATTCACTTATTCCTTCTATTGCCCATTTAGAAGCAGTGTAAATGGTTTGGTATGGGAAGGCTGCCCTTCCTGCCACAGATGAAATGTTGATAATTGTCCCCTCTTTTCTTGTGCGAAAGTAGCTGATAAATGCCTTCATTACGCTCAGTGCTGAAACAATATTGGTGCCGATAAGATGGTTAATATCTTCTTCAGAGGCTGATTCGAGTGGCTTTGTTAGATAAATACCTGCATTATTAACCAGGACATTAATACTGCCAAAGTCTTTGATAACTTCCTGCATGCAATTTGATAGCTCGGTAGAATCATTGACATCTAGCTTGTAGCATTTCACATTTTTAAGTGCCATAAGGTCTTTATCATCACTTGGCCTTCTCATGGTGGCAGCAACATTCCATCCATGGTTTTGAAAAAGTAAAGCGGTAGCTTTGCCAATACCCTTTGATGCACCTGTAATAAATACTGTTTTCATAATAACATCTCCTTTAAATGACCGTTGGTCATATTTAATTTAAAAAAATATATATATTTTTAAAGTTTATATAAATGTACATATTTTAGTTTTGGGCATCACCATTAAGGGAGGCAAGATGCCCAGTAATAAGATAAACAGATAATCTCTGTAATGTTTCTATAAAATCTTTATCAAAAAATTCAAGTCCTGGTGTTTGAACAGCTTGTTTAATAACTGGTGAAGGATGTGCTATTTTATAGGTTCCTACTAAACAAATAAATAGGTCGTGTAGGAGCATAGCACCATGACCAAGAGAAGGCAACGGCAATATCTTTTCAATACATGTTCCAATGGCAAGTAATTCTTCTTTTAAAAAGGTCTTAAATCGAATGGCTCTACTTAAGCTTATATTTTGTTCTAGAGTATCATCAAGTATAGAAACTAGCTTCATGAATAGCTTATTATTTACAGAATCAACAAGCACCTCAGCACATTGATCAACAGAATAAGTGATATTATGAGCAATAGCTTCTTGAATTGTTTTTTGCGTAGTATGACTCCACTGGGTAATCAGCTGCTCGGCCAAGGTTAAAAAAAGATCCTCCTTGGTTTCAAAATAAAGAAATAAGGTTCCTTTAGCTAACTTTGCATCCTTAGCAATCATTGCCATAGTGATGTCTTTATAATCACTACTTAATAATAATTTTTCTGCTACGAACAGAATATCTGTGATTCTTTGTTTTTTTGCTTCTTCACTTATGGCTCTTTTCATAAAGTTCGTCGTTAATCCTTTCTGCAAATAAATTAAAGGAAAAATAAAGTTGCTTTGAATTTTATATAAATAAAAGAACTGATACACAAACTATAAATGACCTATGGTCATTTGTCAAGGTGCAATTTTTTATGGATGAAAGACTCTGAAAATCAAGAGACTGGGGTGGGGGGGTGTCTGATTGGAACATGCTTTGAGGTAAAAGTATATGGACAAAATTAACAATTCTTTTAAGGGAAAATAATTGAAAGATAACAAAGATTAATTAAATATTAAAAAAATGTTTTCAAATCAGAGAAAATAGTATATACTTACTCTGTGAACGAGGAAACGATGATGTGTAATCTGTATTTGGTCGCCTGGATTACATGGAGTGAGTGGCGAAACCTCCCTTTCTTTATGCGTGAAACATTTAAGGGTGGTTTTACCTATATACAAAATGTAGCATGCAGGGATTGTTATTTTGCTGGGGAGCAGATAACAATTTTATTGTAAGGGGCGAATATAGAGGAAAAAATAGTTGAAAAAATAACGGAAGACAACCTTTTTCTTATTGTATGAATAAGAGAAAGGTTGTTTTTGTAAACAGATGGAGGAAATAAAAATGAAAAAGCAGATAAAGAATATGTTTATCAGTCTGCTGATTGTCAGCATGACTTTGGTAAGCTATTCGCAAATAACATTTGCAAAGGATTATGAAAAGTATTGGATAAACACCTTTTTGTATGAAAAGGAAACTGATGATCAAGACAAAGTATCAAGGTCAGAATTTGCAGTCTTGTTATCTAGACTTTTTGGCCTTACAGACATATCAAGTAAAATTAAATTTCAAGATGTACAAAATGAAGAATGGTATGCAAAAGACATTGCTAAAGTAACAACAGCAGGTTTTATGAACTATGCAGGATCTTCTTTTAATCCAAATGATTTTTTAACAAGAGAGCAGGCAGCTTATGCCATTGCTAAAGCCTATCAGATTAATAAAAAGACAGACACAGTCTTTTCAGATCATGAGGTAATTGGTGATTGGGCAAAAGATGCTGCATATACACTTGTAGAAATGGGTTACATGGAAATAGATGAAAAGGAAGCTTTTAGACCAAAGGAGCACTTAACCAAAAAAGAGCTAAGATATATTTTAGAACAGGCAACAGACAAAATTATTGATCAAGCAGGAACTTATTTAGATAATGTTCAAGGCAATTTGATTATTAATAGAGGAGGCGTTGTGTTAAAAAATATAACGATCTCAGGAAATGTTTATCTATCTTCTGATATTGGGCAAGGAGATATAAGGCTCGAAAATGTTACAGTTACAGGTGATATCATCTTGCAACAGGGTATGAGCATGCAAGAAAATACGACGCATCTTAATAAAGAGATAATAGCCAAATCAAATGCTCTAAGTAAATTAACAAAGGATGATATTCAAAAAGCAAAATCAGTGATAACAAAGGTTGTCACAACAGAAATAAATGGTGAATTAGCAGGGATAGGGATTGTGACAAAACAGCCTGTAACTTCTTGTAATGCTGCTTATAATGGAAGTAGTATACAAGGGGAAGAAGCTATTATAGAAAGTGATGAGGACTTAGCTGATGGTGAAAAATTGTATGAGATTTACTATAAGCTACCTAAGCTTGTAACGAAACAGAGCTACAATTCATTTCCTATACAAATCTCACTTGTGATAGAAGGCGTTACTTATCAATTTGAAGTTAAGACAGATTTAAAAAATTAATTTTATATTACCCTTCTTTTACATTGATAGAAGAAGGGTTGTTTTTTACATTTTTTTCTTATAGAATAGAAGTGAAATAATTACAATAATAATGGTTTGACTATAGAAAATAGGGGGTATTGATTATGCAAAAACGCATAACAAAAATGTTTTTGATTTTTATGGTATTTAGTATTTATACCATGACAACATTTGCAAGTAGTTTTAAAGATGTACCAGATAATCACTGGGCATATAAGTACATAGAAGATATGCAAAATAGAGGCATTATGCTGATTAACAGTAAAGGTGAATTTTTACCAAACAACCAGATTTCTTATTTTGAACTAATGGAGATATTAGCTAAGGTTACAGACTATGATCCCCAAAATGCAGTAGTTATTAAAAATTATGAACTACAAAAACCTATACTTGAAGCTTATGCAAAAAAATATGGCACAGCTTGGGACAAGCGTTTTGATGATAAAATTGCTTATTTATATGGAAAGGGTTATATTACAAAGGATGATATAGATAAAGTTTTAACAAAAAATGCCAATGGTGCTTATGTTAAAGCAATTACAACCAAACAAGATTTAAGCGTTTATTTAGTTAGAGTGTTGCAAAGACAAGAAACAGCAAAAAAAGAATATCAGACAACAGGTTTTGCGGATGAGGTGCTTATAGCTGCTGAAAACAGACCACATATAGCATTTCTTAAGAAAATAGGAATCGTAAATGGTGATACTAAAAATATGTTTTTACCAAATACACCTGTTACCCGTGCTTTAGCTTCAAAGATGATCTCTGATGTACTTGCTTATCAAGAAAAGCAGTCGCAGCCCGAAGTGGCTCAGCCTACAACTACGCAGCCTACTACTACAACAGATGGTGAACAAGGGGCTCTAAGTGCCACACTCAAAAAGCTTATAGAAAAAAATGAATCAGAGTACTATGTTCTACTGGATAAAGGTAATGAAAGCACTTCATTTTATACAATGAAAAAGACGGCTGTTGTAACGGATGCAATTGGCACTCCGGTAACTGTTTCAAGTATTAAATTAGAATCACAAGTAAAGGTTGCCATTCAAAAAATAGACAACATAGAATACATTACCCAAATGACACTTATTAAGAATGGGGATGTGGTTCCTACAGCACCTACTGATGTTACTATAGTAGAAGGAACAGTAGATAGAATAGGCTCAAATAATGATATTTCAATATTAGTTAATGGGAAAGATCTGCAAACTTACAGAGTGGCAGAAAATTGTACGATTGTTATTGGTGGGCAAAGGGCAACTTTTGATGATCTGAAAATTGATGTTAAAGTAAAGGTGTATGTTCAAGCAGATAATATTATAAGATTGGATGTTGCTTCAAATGCATTGCCTCAAGACCCAAATACAGATACTTCAGTAGCAAGTCAAACCCAAGGTGAATTACTTGATAAATATTATAAGAAGAATAACTATATTTTACATATTGATGTGCAAGGTAAGAAAAAAGAAGTAGAAGTCCCATTAAGTGCAGAGATTATTAGAAATAATAAGGAAACTGATTTTTATGGGATTAAGATAGGAGATACGGTTAAAGTTATCCTTGGAAATTCAGAATTAGATACAAAAACTAAGGTTATTGTTTCAGGAGCTGAAAGTAAGCTTCAAGGAACACTTAAAGAAATTGTTATTGCAACGATTCCAAAAGTAACAGTTGCTACAGAACAAGGAGATAAGACATTTGTCATTACTGCTTCTACAGATTTATATGATAGTACAACAAGAAAAGATATTTCTGTAAGAGACTTAAGAATTGATCAAAAGGTTCAACTACTCCTTGATAGCAAAGAGGTTGTGTCTTTGATTGTTGAAAAGGATGCCCCTAGTGTTCGTTATAAAGGAACTATAGAAAATATTGGTAAAGGCAATAAATATATTGAAGTGTTAGTAGACTATGATCCTTTAACAGGTGATACAATGGTCATCAAACGCATTAATATTTCACTTGATGTTGAAATCATAGTTGATGATCTTAAAGAGCATGTAAGTAGCTTAAAGTTAGGTGATGAAGTGCTCATAACCTACAATTATATTGATGATACATATCCACAAAAGATTACAGTGATTGATTAAGACTCTTACGACAAAAGAGAGAAGGTGGCATTTTATGCCACCTTTTGTTGTGTTTCCTACGCTATGGAAATGTGTTACAATAGAGTTAGGTAGGAGGCATAGGAGGTTTCTAAGAATGAAAATAAGTACAAATACCAAAGTTATCAATTTTTCGAAGAGAAAAAGGATAAAGATCAAGGGAAATAAATTAATTTTAGGGGCTTTAATCTTGATAGGTACTTTGATTGGCCTATTTCTTGCATTGCTCCCTAATACTTATATGATCAGTGTTGAGGATAAAGAGATTGGGACAATAAAGGATATGCAAGTGATTGAGCAGGCAAAGGAAATACTGATTCATAATCTTAAAGAAGACTATAAAAGTAATGTAAAACTTGCAGAGGATATTGAGTTAAAAAAAGTCAGAGGTAATAAAAGGGATGAAATAACACCAGAATACCTTATTACATATCTAAGAAAAAATGCGAATATATTAATTGAGTTTAAAGAATTAAAGGTGGATGGCACACGTATTGCTATTTTAAAAGATGAAAGTGAATTGGGTGCATTAAAAGAGCTCTTGAAAAATGAGTATTATCAAGATGCTGATGTTCAAGTTGACTTTGCTAAAGAAGTTACTTTAACTTCCATATTTGCAAAGGAATCTATGCTTACAAAAATGGAAGAATTGGTTATAAAATGCATGGAGACAACACCTAAAGTAATAGAATATGAAGTGAAGTCAGGAGATACACTTTCAGGAATAGCGTATAATTGGAGAACCAATATAGCAAGTATTTTAAAAGAAAATCAAGGAATGACAGAGCAAACGCCATTAAAAATTGGCATGAAGCTTAAAGTAAGAGTTGATGAACCACTCTTAGGTGTTAAAGTAATCAAAACAATAGATGAGAGTAAAGAAGACTAATAGAAATAAGAAGGAAGAGCAATCACAATTAATAAAACCATAATAGTTAGGAGTGAGTTTATGAGTAAAGTAGCTATTATTGAAGATGAAAAGGCTATATCAGACATTATTAAATTCAACTTAGAAAAAGAGGGACATACTGTATATACAGCATATGATGGGGAAGAGGGATTAACACTTATTAAAGATAAAAATCCAGACCTTATTTTGCTTGATATTATGATGCCAAAAAAAGATGGATTTGAAGTATGTAAGGTAGTTAGGCAAACTAAAAATACGCCGATTATCATGCTCACTGCAAGAGCTGAGGAGATTGATAAGGTATTAGGACTAGAGCTTGGAGCTGATGACTACATCACAAAGCCATTTAGTATCAGAGAGCTCATTGCTAGAGTAAAGGCAAATCTAAGAAGATCTCATATCCCTACTGAGAAGGATAAAGAGGATGAAGATATCTGGCAAGAAGGCGAGTTAAGTATGAATTTAAATAAATATGAAGTCTATAAAAACAAACAGCCTATTGAGCTTACATTAAGAGAGTTTGAACTCCTCAAATTTTTATGGGCAGATAAAGGAAAGGTCTTTTCAAGAGAAGCACTTCTTGAAAAAGTATGGGGTTACGAATATTATGGGGATGTAAGAACAGTTGATGTAACCATTAGAAGATTAAGAGAAAAAGTAGAAGATGACCCATCCAAAGCAGCTTATGTGCTTACGAAAAGGGGTGTGGGTTATTACTTTAGAGGATAGATTATGAAAAGTAGTATTCAGTGGAAGGTTGTTATTATTTATTTATGTATCGTAGTTATTATCATGATCACCAGTGGTACTTTTATTATTTATAATATAGAAGAACGGCAATATGAAGAGGTTGAGGTGCAGCTTAAAAAGATAGCGGATTATTCACAATTCATATTAGAACCTGAAAAACAGACAGAGGGCGACATTGTATGGGAAGAAATAGAAAGTAAATTGAAGCCTACTATGGCCATTGCTACAAATAGTAATAACAAAATCTATGTACTTGATAAAGAGGGTTACTTGCAAGTAGAAGGGGATGGCATGAGACAAAAAGGAGAACGGGTAAGAGAACGCGTTGTTATTGCTACTCTTAATTCTAAAAAGCCAGCCATGGCACAAAGAGTTTACTTTGCAACAAGTGATACAGGACCTGAAATTTTTGATTACGCAATGCCTATACTTGATGACAATACTGGAGAGATCCTCTACATTATTTATGTAGCATCGGACATAAGCTTTTTGTATGAAAATGTTGCATCTGTTATACGTACACTGTTTATTGCTTCTTTTATGGCTATGCTTATTGCAGGGATTTTAGGACTGATTTTTGCAAGAATGATGACAAAACCTATCGGCCAGCTCACAAGAAGTGCTAAAAAGCTTGCTGAAGGGGATTATATTAAAATTCCCATACAGTCAAGTGATGAAATAGGTCAGCTCACAAGAACCTTTAATGATATGGCAACACAGCTTCGCAATACAATGAGTATTACGACCAGTGAAAAAAACAAGCTTGAAAAAATATTAGAAAACATGGCAGATGGGGTTATGGCATTTAATAGACAAGGGGTTTTAATCCATGCAAACCCTGTGAGTTATGAAATCATAGGGGACGAAAATAAAGATCATCGTTTTGATTATATCTTTCCGAATATGGATATTAATATTAATTTTGATGAACTTATTTTTGGGAAAAAGAGTATCATGGAAGAAAAAACAATCTGTTCTAGTGATAAATACTTTAACATTCGCTTTGCACCGTACTCCAATGCAAAAGGGGAGGGCGAAGGTGTTATTGTCGTTATGCATGATATAACCAAACAGCATAAACTAGACTCTATGAGAAAAGAATTTGTAGCCAATGTATCTCATGAACTGAGAACACCACTTACCACTGTAAAGAGCTATACAGAAACGCTTTTAGATGGAGCAATAGATGATAAAGAGACGGCAATGACTTTCCTTAAGGTTATGGACAAAGAAACTGACAGGATGACCATGCTAGTTCAAGACCTTTTAGAGTTATCAAGGATTGATAATAAGCAAATACAGCTTAATTTTAAGGTGATGGACCTTAAAAGACTTGTTATGGAGACTATAGAGGCTCAGAAGATTCATGCTGAGAAAAAGTCACATAAACTTATTGTTCAAGCAGACGAAAAAGAAAAATATTATATTTTAGGAGATAGTGTTAGAATAAGGCAAATACTGCACAATATTCTGTCCAACGCCATAAAATATAGTATAGATCCAGGAACCATAAAAGTAAAACTGTTTAAGAATGATAAAGTCGTTGTGCAAATAGAAGATACTGGTATTGGTATACCGAAGCAAGATATTGAAAGAATATTTGAGAGATTTTATAGGGTGGATAAGGCAAGATCAAGAAGTATGGGCGGTACTGGACTTGGCCTAGCTATTGCAAAAGAACTCGTCGAATTGCACAAAGGACAGATAAAAATTAGTAGCAAAGTGGGCAAAGGTACCACAGTTACGTTGTATTTTGATGTTGTAACAAAGTGCTAAAAAATTTTGAAAATCTTTGTTGGTAATGTAAAGTAAAAGTTGCACCGTTGTAACCTATTTGTAATATTTATAAGGTATAATAAATATATGTTAAGAGCTATGTGACACAAGGTTTACATATTGTTTTATACGCTATGTATTTATGACTTTGTTGTTATTAATGATTAAGGAAGGGGGGATTCGAACATGTTAAGGAAACAAGTTATCATATTTTTATTTGCTATGGTTATGGTTTTTGGTTTTCAAATGACTACCTATGCTAGGGTTCAGTTTGATGAAGGAGAATATATTCGAATCACTCAGCCGACAAATAAAGAGGATAAGCCGAACATTACTTTTGACAGTCAAGTTAACCTTATGGGTGAAGCAAGAGTAGGTACTGTAATTAATATAAAAGTATATGATAAATACATTATTGAAGATGAAGAAGACTTTTTTGTGAAAGATCTTGCAAAGAAATATTTAGATGCACTTATTGATGAATTTGACTTAAAACCTGTAGGATCTACCAATACCTTCAATCAACTGATTGATCTAGAAGATGGAGAAAATACAATAGTGATCACTTATTCAGTAGGTGAAGATAAAGAAGAGGTTATCTATCTTTTCATTACGAAAAAAGAAAAGGGAATCCTTGAGAACTATGTAAATATAAACAATCCTTTTAAATAAACAACTCTTTGATAAGATGGTGGTACGAAATGATAAAGAATATGTTTAAAGCTATTATCTTGGGGTTATTCATCGTGTTATGTATATGGCAGACAGGAATATTATGGCTTGGCAATGTGTCAAGCCTTAATTTTTTGCCTATAACCAAAAAAGGAGGCTATTTTGCATTGCCTCAAGGCATATGGGTTAATACTGGAACCTATACACTAGCCTCACCCATAAAAGAAACAAAAAATGAATACCAAAGACTTGTAGAAGAACTCGCCATTACTTTAGAGGAAGGTATTAAGTCGACTAAGATTAAAAAGAATTTAGATACATCTTACGCAAAGCTACTCAGTAGTAATGGAATCTTTTTTGATTATGCGACCCCTGTGACTTTAGATCAAATAGTAGGCGTAGATATAGAGAACGATCAAGGTATAGAGAGGATAGATGCTGTTTTTGTTGATATCATTGGCTCAAGAGGTGATGTGCTCCATATTTATTTTGTAGATAGTGAAAATCAGCTATTTTACCAAGGTGAATTTCATGGGGAATTCGATTTTTTTAATAGAATTAAGGAGATTTATAGTAATGATGAAGCAACAGCCAGTATGTTCAAATATCAACCGAGTGCTACGGCACGTGTTGAAGACTACATAAAAGTGGGTAAAAATTGCTTTTTGCCTACTATAAGTGAGAAAACACCCCTGATGTATAAAGTGCTTACGAGCTTTAATCCAATTGAAGAAACCATAGAGGAGGACAGACTTTCCAAACTCAAAGAGTATGTGAATCCTTTTTTTATTAATCCATTTATTATTAATCCTGAATATAAGAATGATGGAGAAATTGTTTTTACAGATAATATGAGTCTTATTGTGAAATATAGTCCTTTAGGTACTTTAGAATATAGAAATACAAGTAGCTATGAAAATAGACAACCCTATACTGTGACACAAAGTTATAATAAAGCTATGAAGTTTGTCATGGATGCAAAAGGTATCCCGCAGTATATCAAAGAAGGGATGTATCTTTCAGATGTCAAACAAAATGGCAATGACTTTACTTTTTATTTTGAGACACGATATGATGGCTATAAGATAGAAATGAGAGAAGCACTAAAAAATAAGCTAGGTGTGAATAGCTTTATAGAAGTAAATGTTAATAATGGTGTTGTTAATAGAGCCAAATGGATTATTTTAGATATTACACCTAAAGAGATTTATGAAGAAGGAATATTAACAGATGGTTATCGGGAAACTGCCGATAAAATGTTTAATAAAAGCATATTTAAAGATAAGGTATTACTTGATGACCTAAAATGTGTTTATGCTATGAATTCAGTCAATTGGGATATTCATGTGAAATGGATCGCTGTATATGATGGGGTCACTTATTATCCATAAAATAAAATCTACTTAATGTTTCTTTATATATAGAATTCACATTTTAGAATTTAAATCATATCCTGTGAATTCATTCTAAGAAACAACATTTAGGTGGCTGAATAAGTTAAATATTTGAGTTGTTTCTTTATATAATAATGAAATAAGAAGTGAGGTAAAGGATGAATTGGGGAAAGATATTAAATAAGCTTATATTCGTCTTTTTTATACTTAATATCATTCTAGGGTTTTTTAATTTTAGTAAAAATATAAAAGCCTATATTATGACCAGCAATAGTCAAAAAGATATTATTCATATGTTAAGCACTAAGAATATTACGGTAGAAGCTAACATTCCAAGGATTGCTATGCCAAAGCCTAGCGTATGGATTATGCCCGAGAATATTACACTGTCTGAAAAAGAAGCACTTGTTCAATCCATATTAGGTAAAGAGAACGTTACGATATCCAATATAGAGAATAAACGGCATTATACGAAGGATTCAAAAAGGCTTGTTTTTGACTATAACACCATGACTTATACAGACACAGAAGCTGCTATTAAGTTTGAAAATATCAATGAAAAAAAAGCAAAAAAAGAGGCAGATTTATTTTTAAAAAAACTGCGTCTGGGTAATAATTTTAAGAGGGCTAAAGTAAATTGTGAAAAGGAAGGAAATATCTTTTGCTTTACGTACTATGAAACCATAAATTCCCTTCCTGTTTTTAATAGTAGAGTCAAAGTGATTGTATCAGATAGAGGCATTATCTATGCTCAGTTTAATAAAGTTAAGATCACAAAGGCAGAGGCTACAAGAAAGTATATTTACCCTGCAGATAAAGTCCTCTTTGGTATAGAAGATTACCTAGGCACATCAGAACCTATAGTGATCAGAGGCATTACACTTGGCTATGGATTATCAGATGATCAAGGCGTTGATATCTTTGAAGATGAGGCTGTACCTACGTATAAAATAGATATACTTAATAAAGATGAACCTATATATATAAATGCATACACAAATAATCTTCAGTAAAGCCCTTTTTATTTATTATTTTTAGTGCTATAATGTTAAAAGTGTATTTATACGCAAAAACAAGTTAAGAGGTGTTTAGGTTGAGTGAGTTACTTGTGCGAGGTGGAAGACGCCTGGTGGGAGATGTGGTTGTCAATGGGGCAAAAAATGCTGCCGTTGCTATTTTGCCAGCAGCTCTTTTAGTCGATGGTATTAGTGAAATAGAAAATTTACCTCATATAGATGATGTTGTCAAAGTAAAGGAAGCCATGGAAGGGCTAGGTGCTGTCACTGAAATGTTAGACAAGCACACATTAAGAGTTGATGGATCGACTGTTTTTGACCATAAGGCAACTCAGGAGTATATAGGGAATATGCGTGCGTCTTATTATTTGATAGGAGCACTTTTAGGAAGATTTAAAAAAGCAGAAGTTGCTATGCCAGGAGGCTGTAACTTTGGTGTAAGACCCATTGACCAACATATCAAGGGTTTTGAGGCACTAGGAGCTAAGGTTACCATAGAACATGGTATTATCAAGGCATACGCAGACCGTTTAGTAGGAACTAAAATTTATTTAGACGTAGTGAGTGTAGGAGCTACGATCAATATTATGCTCGCAGCAGTTCTTGCAGAAGGCACCACCATTATAGAAAATGCAGCAAAAGAGCCGCATATCGTAGACGTAGCGAACTTTCTTAATATGGTAGGAGCAGAAGTTAAAGGTGCAGGAACAGATGTGATTCGTATCAAAGGTGTAGAAAGGCTTACAGGAGGCAAATATTCCACCATCCCAGATCAGATAGAAGCAGGCACTTATATGATTGCAGGAGCTATTACTGGTGGTGATGTTTGTGTTCGCAACATTATTCCAGAGCATATGTATTCCCTTAGTTCCAAGATGATGGAGATGGGTATTGAGATAGAAGAAGGTGACGACTATATCAGAGTGATTGCACCCAAAGTTTTGAAGGCAACCAACGTCAAAACCCTTCCACATCCTGGATTCCCAACAGACCTTCAGCCGCAGATGGCTGTGCTTTTATCTGTTGCCGAAGGCATGAGCACTATGATAGAAGGCGTATGGGACAACCGTTTTCAATATATAGACGAGCTAAAACGTACAGGAGCTAAGATCAAAGTAGATGGAAGAATGGCTGTTATTGAAGGTATTAACAAGCTCACTTCAGCCACACTCACAGCTACTGACCTTAGAGCAGGTGCAGCTATGGTTATAGCAGGCCTAAAAGCAGAAGGCGGAGAAACAACAATTAAAAACATTAAATATATCGACAGAGGGTATGAGGCTATTGAAGAAAAGCTATCTAATCTTGGAGCCGATATTCGCAGAGTAGCAGCTAAAGAATAGCTGCTTTTTTGTGTTATTGATCGTGTTATAAGAACTCAAATGTTTGGAACGAATTTTGGAAAAAGAATTGTAAGAGGAGGGATCATGTGAAAATAGATATTATTTGTGTTGGAAAGTTAAAAGAAAAATACTGGGTTCAAGCGACTCAAGAATATATAAAAAGACTCTCTAAATACTGCAAGCTTGAGATCATAGAAGTGCCCGATGAAAAAACACCAGAAAATCTAAGCCTAAAGCAAGAGATCCAGATCAAAGACAAAGAAGGCGAGGCAATTCTAAAAAAGCTAAAGGACGAGGCCTACGCCATTGCCCTTGCCATAGAAGGCAAGACGCACACATCCCCACAGCTTGCCAAACATATAGAAGACCTAAGCATTCAAGGCAAAAGCCACATTGCCTTTATTATTGGCGGCTCACTAGGTCTATCGGATCAGGTCTTAAATAGAGCTGATGAGAAGCTAAGTTTTTCTCCTATGACTTTCCCGCATCAGCTTGTACGAGTTATTATACTAGAGCAGATTTATAGGAGCTTTAGGATTATTAAAGGGGAACCGTACCATAAATAAGCAATGTTTATAATATGACTATTTCGAATGAGTTGGATGCAAAACTATATCTTACTAAGTAAACCATAGTGAAATACTGAGGACATAAAGGATTATAACTGGAAATTTTAATAAATAGTTCAATGAAAAGCTCTTGATTTCAAGGGTTTTTTATTTTTAAATTAGTAGCTATGGATTTCTTTACGTGTATATCCCAAATACAGTAGGGGGGTGATTGAGCTAAGTAATCAGTATCTTGAGGACTCTAATAGTTTTCTTGGTACGATGAATAAAATCGATAGATCAGTAGAAAGCATCTGTGAATTAACAGAGAAGACGGTTGCGGGAATTGATTCCATTGCACAGACTGTTAACAACGAGGCGATTGCTATTGAAGAAATAGCAAGAGACA
>JAEYPM010000042.1 GCA_023410675.1 Bacillota bacterium
GCCTTACAAATAATGATATAGAAATGGTACTTCAAGCATTTGTAGAAAATAAAATGCAACATTTTTATATTAATTCATTTGACAATTACTCTTCTATTTCTAAGGTTATAAGATTAAAACCATAAGACGTAAGATTGATTATGAAATAAATTGCTAGATTGCCTATAAATAGTAATATTAGATATGTTGTTAGTAAGTGTTGTATTGTATATAAAGTAGTTACTAAAGGCATGAGTCTAAACCCTAATAGGAGTACAGGCTTTTCTTATCGGAACTGTAAAGATAAGAACAAGTGTAAGCAAATTATTGAAAATCGGTAGTATAATTATCATATTCCTTTATTTTCATTGCGTATAGTAGGCTATGCCTATAGTGCCAGGGCCTACATGAAGGCCGATTACAGGGCCTATGGGCTGGATATTAATCGCTAATTGAAATTTTTCTTTAAGCAGATTAGATAGTTTAAGGGCATCTTCTTCACAGTTGATATGATGAATAATAGCACCGCCAAAGCCCTTCTCACGAATGTCGGTTATGAAAGTATCAATAAGGGTTTCAATAGCTTTTTTTCGCGTTCTTATTTTAGTAAATACAGTAGTTTTTCCATCCACAACGGTTAAAATAGGTGTTACTTGAAGAAGGGTTCCAATAAGAGCAGCAGCCCCTCCGATTCTTCCGCCTTTTTTAAGGTATTCTAAGGTTTGTGGCAAAAAGAGAAATCTGCTTTTCGCAATGTTTTGAGAAACTCCTTCTAGTATTTCTTCCATTGATTTGCCTTCTTTAGCTAAGCGTGCCGCTTCAATGACAGCATACCCAAGCTGCATGCTGTTGCTTCTAGCATCGACGAGCTCTATTTGTGCCTCAGGATAGTCTGCTAAGATGGTATCTCTGATTAAATGTGCCGTAGAAAAGGTTCCACTCATATCTGAAGAAAGAAAAATGCCGACAACAGAATCTCCATTCTCAATAATCTTTTGAAATACAGAAGTAAATTCTTCAATCGCAGGCTGACTAGAAGTTGGAATCTTTTTGGATAAAGCCATTTCATCATAGAAGGTTTCATAGTTCATATCTAATTCACGAAGTGTTTGATCATTTAAAACAACATTTAGAGATACTACTGAAATATCATATTCTTTTATTATCTCCTTAGGCAAATAAGAAGTACTATCTGTGACGATTTTTATCATTTAAACACCTACTCACTCAATTTATCTTTATAAAATCTATAAACTTATTTATTATTATTATATTAACATATACGAGACAATAAGGGAATTTTAATTTAATTAAGTGAATTCTATATGAAGTCTACACATTTATATGTTATAATCAAACCAATTTATATATTGACCATTAAAAGGAGTGCTAAGAAATAGGATGAAAAAATTAATATTTAGTCTTGCATTTGCAGCAGTGAGTATTACGGCAGTAGGATGTAATGCAGAAAAAAACATAAATACAGAGAATAGCACAAATGCAGAAATTGCTATTGCTAAAGTTGGTAATGTCACGATTGATCTGAAAGTTTTAGATGAAAAAATGAGCTTAGTGGAAAATATGATCGAGCAACAATTCGGAAAAGACTATAAAAATAATGCTGAGGCTATGAAATATATAGCAGAGCAGAGAAAGTCTGCAGCCGAGTACCTTGTGGAATCAGAAGTTATAAGGCAAAAGGCAGAAGAGCTTGATATAAAGGTTGAGGAAAAAGAAATACAAGATGAGCTAAATACTTATGTCAAGCAGTTTCCATCAGAAGCGGAGTTTGAAGCTGCTTTAAAACAGAAGGGTTTTACAAAAGAAGATTTTATAGAGCAAATTAAAATGTATAAAATCATGTCTGCTTTATATGATGAGTTGACAAAGGATATTGTAGTAGATGATAAAAAAGTAGAAGAATATTATAATCAAAACATAAATGATTATACACAAGGGGAAGGGGCTGATATGTACCACATTCTTGTACCGACAGAAGAAGAAGCAAAGAAAATAAAAAAGGAGTATGAGGAGGGTGAAAGCTTTGAAAACCTAGCAAAAAAATATGGAACAGATGGCACTAAAGAATTAGGCGGAAGCTTAGGATTTGTAGAATACGAAGCACCAAATTATGATCAAGATTTTTTAAAGGGTGCTAAGGGGTTAAAAGAAGGAGAAGTATCTGAACCCGTTAAAAGTTCTTTCGGATGGCATCTTATTAAAGTCAATAATATCGTAAATACAAAAAAAGTGACACCTTTAGCGGAAGTGAAAGAGGCAATAAGAGTGTTCGTTGTAACAGAGGAAAAACAAAGAGTATTTTCAGAGTTTGTAGAGAAGGCTAAACAAGAACTAAAAGTAGAGATTTATGAAGATAAGTTAACAACAAGTAGCAAATAAGTAGCTTAGCGATGATGGCATTAGTTGGCGTTATCATTTTTGTCGGACTTACAGCATATGATACACAAAAGCTTAAACAAAGAGCTTATAATGCTTCTTTAAGCCAAGAACATTTTGTTAAAAATTGTGTTATGGGTGCACTAGATTTATACTT
>JAEYPM010000045.1 GCA_023410675.1 Bacillota bacterium
GCCGCCCTGTCACGGCGGAGGTCGAGGGTTCGAGTCCCTTCCAGGTCGTTTACGGTCGCTTAGCTCAGCTGGGAGAGCACCTGCCTTACAAGCAGGGGGTCATAGGTTCGAACCCTATAGCGACCATCGATATGCCCGAGTGGCGGAACTGGCAGACGCACAGGACTTAAAATCCTGCGGGACTCAACTCCCGTACCGGTTCGATTCCGGTTTCGGGCATATTTTTTTCTTACAAATTATTTTTATCACATGTGCGCATAGCTCAGCTGGATAGAGCGTCTGACTACGGATCAGAAGGCCGAGGGTTCGAATCCTTCTGTGCACATTATAACCTAGGTAAGTAAGTTGAAATTTAATAACTAAATATTTTTGAAAAGTATTGACCAAGATATTTAACTCGTTTATGATAGATTGTTAACCTTGCCTATGAACAAGGAACACAGTCAGGAAGTAGTAGAAACGATGGAATATATGGTCTTTTTTTATATAAATAATTAAGATAGCATAAGGGTTTTTGTTTTTCATAGTCGATATAGGGGGTATAACATGGAGGCATTGTTCTTTATATTTATATTTTTTTTATTACCAGTAATTTGTGGCATTATTATGATCGTAAGCTTATTAATAAAAAATAAACGTATAAAGCACATATTGAGGATGATAGGCTTACTGATAGTAGGGATACCAGCTTCTTGCTTTATTTTTATTTTTTTATGTAGCTTATCAGAAATTGTTTTTGTCATATATATTATCACTATAAATGTGCTTGGCGTGGGAGGGAAAATTATATATAAAATTTATTTACATGCCACTAAGAAGAATGTCAATAAAAATATAAATGCTCTATTAAATGTCTGTTTATGCGTGACCATTTTAAGTGATCTATTCCCAATATTATTACTCTTATCATTTTTGTTTGTAAGATTAAGTTAAATAGCTCAAATATGTTTAAGATATAGATTTTAGTAAGGGATTTTATTATAGGACTTCACCAAGTAGTGCTTGAATTTAAGATTTATATTTTAGATGACATTGATAAATATTAAGGGGGATTATTATGAAGAAAGTCAAAAAAATTTTTTTAAGCATATTTATGACAATTTGTATGCTTTCATCTTTTGTTGCCTGTGGAAAGAACACAGAAACTGAATCGAGTAGTACAGCTGACTATACAGATAAAGCCACTACTTCTAAAGTAAGTCAATACTGGCCTGATAAGAAGTGGAGGACTTCTTCACCACAAGAACAAGGTATGAGTTCAGAAAAACTCCTTGAAATGATCAATTTAATTCAAAAGCAACAAATCGATATACATAGTATTGTAATTATTCGTAATGGCTATAAGGTTTTAGATGCTAGCTTTTTCCCATATAAAAGTGACTTAAAGCATAGCATTTTTTCCTGCACAAAAGGCGTTACGTCTACACTTATGGGCATTGCTACTGAGGAAGGGGATATAAAAGATATTAATCAAAAGGTTGTGGATTTTTTTCCTGAATATACGATTGAAAATTTAGATGAAGCTAAAAAGAATCTTACGCTTAGTCATTTGCTGACGATGACTACTGGACTAGAATGGAAAGAAAACGGTTCTTATGATGGCACTGATTCGTGGGTACAGACAAGGTGGAGCGGGAATTATGTGCAGTATATTCTTAATAACCCAATGTCACAAGATCCAGGAACTAGTTTTTACTATAATTCTGGGGCCTCACATTTACTCTCCGCTGTTCTGCAAAAATCCACTGGGCAAAATACTTATGACTATGCTACAAGGAAGCTTTTTGAGCCTTTAGGTATCAAGGAAGTTTTCTGGGAATCGGACCCACAAGGCGTAAATATTGGTGGCACAAATCTCTTTATGAGTGCACAAGATATGGCAAGGTTTGGCTATTTATATCTAAGAAATGGATGTTGGAATGGTAAGCAATTGGTTTCAGAAAGTTGGATAAAAGAAGCAACTACGAAACATGTAGATACACCTAATGCCATTGCAGGAAGAGACGGGTATGGCTATCAATGGTGGATGAATAGCTTTGGCGGATATTCAGCAAGAGGATATGGCGGACAATATATCTTTGTAATTCCAGAAGAGGATTTGGTAGTTGTTTTTACGTCATCACTTCAAGGATCTGATTTTTTTGTGCCAGAAAGTCTGACAAAAAATTATATACTCACAGCTGTCAATTCAACGCAGTCTTTAGAAGATGATCAAGTGGTATCTAACCAACTACAGAGTAAGCTTGAAGAAATTCAAAATCCTCCTAAGTCTTCTGAGATTCCACCGTTTCCCTTACTTGCAAAGGGTGTTTCAGGGAAAAAATTAGAACTAGAAAATGGCGAAGTCTTAGAGTTAGACTTTAGTGAGAATGGGAATGGACCGTCAGTTAGTTTTAGACATAGGATGAGTAATAGTATTGCTATTGGTCTTGATGATGTTTATCAAATTTCTGATGCAGGCAATTACTGGCCACTTCCAGATCACAATATGGTTGCTACAAAGGGACAATGGAAGGATGATAAGACTTTTGTCATTAATTTACTGTCATTGCATGAAATAGATAAGATTATATACACTATTTCATTTGAAGGATCAACTGTAGATGTCCGAATGAGTTCGTTGCAATCTGGAGAAATCATGCATTCAAAAGGACAAATGAAGTAAAATAACTTATATAATGAGGATTCTATATTGACAAGTGACTTAGGTGTATGCTACTATGTTTTAGCAATTCAAATGCGTTGCAAATCATTATAGAATTGGATCCTTAGCTCAGTTGGTTAGAGCATCCGGCTCATAACCGGACGGTCCTGGGTTCGAGTCCCCGAGGATCCACTTAAATAACTGTCACATAGCTGGTAATTCATCAGCTGGTGACAGTTATTTTGTTATAATAGGATAAAAAATACATTTTATTAAAGACGAATAGATCAAAATAAACAAAAATATGACATGTCATTATGATATTTTGTTAGATATTATAGATTTTTTTTGTACACTTTTGTCAACAGCGGGTATATAATGAGGTTGGCGTTTTAAGAATTACTTATATTGAATAGATAGGTAGGGGAAATATGCCTTAGCTTAAAGTAATGAATCAAAGGAGATGCGGACAAAATGCCTCAAATACTAAGTATAATTAAAAAAAGAAAAGAAAATAAGTTACTTACAAAAGAAAACGTGACAAAAGATGTTATAGCAGGAATTATTGTGGGTATTATAGCCTTGCCTTTATCTGTAGCACTTGGGATATCTTCAGGAGTATCGCCTGAGAAGGGGCTTATAACGGCTATTATTGCAGGTTTTTGTATTGCTGCTTTTGGCGGAAGTAGAGTTCAAATTGGTGGTCCTACGGGGGCCTTTGTTGTGATCGTATATGGAATAGTCCAAAAGCATGGTTTAGATGGTCTTATTCTAGCAACGCTTATGTCGGGTGCTATTTTACTTATTATGGGATTATTAAGACTAGGAAACTTGATTAAATATATACCACGCTCTATTGTTATTGGATTTACAGCAGGAATAGGCGTTACATTATTAGTTACACAAGTAAAAGATTTTCTTGGGTTATCCATAGAAAGTGTGCCAGCACACTTTATTCCAAAGATTCAAAGCTACATAAAGTATTTTTTAACGCTAGATGGCTATACTTTATTAATTGGTGCACTATCCATTGCTACAATTATATTATTTCCTAAAATTAAAAAACTTAAGCTGATACCAGGTTCATTGGTAGCCATATTGATTTCTGTAGTGTTATGTCAAGTTTTTGATATTAATGTCGCTACAATAGGATCAACATTTGGCGAAATTTCTTCAAATATTCCAATGCCTACATTTCCTAATATAAGTATGGCAAAGATCAAACCACTTATCGTACCAGCATTTACGATTGCTATACTTGCTGCGATAGAATCTTTACTTTGTGCTGTTGTAGCAGATGAGATGATTTCAGATAAGCATGATTCTAATATGGAACTTATTGGACAAGGAATAGGAAATATTGCCTCCGCACTCTTTGGTGGCATTCCAGCAACAGGTGCTATTGCACGAACTGCTGCAAATGTTAAAAATGGAGGAAGAACACCGATAGCTGGGATGGTTCATGCCCTTACATTACTTTTAGTCATGAAATTGTTTATGCCATTTATTAAATATGTTCCTCTGGCAACACTAGCAGCTATATTGATTATGGTATCCATAAATATGATTGAAATAAAACATATAAAAGCTATTGCCAAAGAAAGTAAAATGGCTATATTAGAATTATCAGTTACATTTATTTTAACAGTAGTTAATGACTTAGTTGTTGCAATAGCTACGGCTATGACCCTACATTTAGTGGCACTACTTATAAATAAACTATTTAATAAGAAAAAAGATGTATTACCTAAATGCTTGTCTAAAAAGGCAGCATAATTATTAAATATAAAAAATGCTATCTCTCTAGTAAAGACCTAATGAGAAAAGATAGCATTTTTTTTGTTATTTTTCTTTAAAGGGTTCATCCTGTACATAGATGCTGGCTAGTTTCTGAATCCCTCTTGGAATGGCATCTTGAGAGGTTTTCCAATCAGCATGCTTGTTTTTATAGTCAAATTTATCAATAAACCAAGATAGGTCATCTTCAATTCTTTTTAGATTATCCTGCATTTGTGCAAAAAGGATAGAATAGAAGGATTCTTTTTGTGCATCACTGAGTTTTGATTCCGCTTGGTCAACTATGTCACGAAAGTGAGGAAGGCAAAAGCCTTTACCATTTTTATAGAGTTCATAAAACTCACTATTTGTCTTAATAAGATGAAAAAAAGTATCAATATAACGACCGTAATTTTGTTCTATTGAATGACAAACATAGCAACTGTTTGTTTGCGACTGAAGCCATGAGCTAAGCGATGAAGTTTTACTGTCTTCAGATAATTTTCGTTTCTTAAGACGATCAAGGACAGAACGGCGCGTAGGAGAAAAGTCATCAAGATGCTTTTTAAGTTCTTTTTGCATAGCCACATAATGTGTATGTAGCATGAGTGCCGTCCCAAGCCTATTGCCATACTCATACATTTTTTTATAGTGATGACTACAAAAGCCAGTCTTATCTGTTTCAGCACGAATGTCATCTTCCATATAAGCACAGCCTAATATAAAGGATAGAGCATCTTGTTCTAATTTCCTCATAATATAACAAAAAGGACACTCATCATTTGCTTTAAAAGCATCGGTAAGGGGAATGGTATAAATAGTATCTTTCATAAATTTTCCTCATTTCTTAGTCAATATAGAACCCACATATTAAATATTAGTTTATACTATATGAATTATATACTAAAAGACTATTATATGTATCTCTTAAGTGAATCCATGGAGAAAGACGAAAAGTAAAAATGTGAATTCTATATTATCAGTATATGGAATATTGCATTACTAATCAAGAATTACTATTATAGAAGTGAATGATACAGCCACTCAGAAAAACAAATAATAGGGATAAATATTATGAAGTTGGAGAGAATATCTAAGGATTTGTGTGGGGGAAGGGGTTTAGAAATGAAACAAAGGACTATTATGAAGAACATAGATTGCTTTCAAATAGATCAAATACTAGAAAGTGGACAAGTTTTTAGGTTTACTAAAATAGCTCCATCACAATATTTTTTGATTGTAAAGGAAAGGGCAATCCAGATAGAACAAAAGGGAGATACCATTTATATTGATAACATGTCTTTGGGAAAATCAGATGATAAATGGCTGAGTTATTTTGATATAAATACTGATTATTCTTGTATTACGAGGCTTCTATCCCAAAAGGATGATTTTATGAAAAAAGCAATAGAATTTGGGAAAGGCATTAGATTGCTAAGACAAGATCCATGGGAGATGCTCATCTCATTTATTATTTCACAGAACAAATCGATTCCTCAAATAAAACAGTGCATTAGCAACATATGTACTCGTTTTGGCACCAAGGTTACAGACCAGAGCGATAATATTCTCTATTATACGTTCCCTTCCATCGAGCAGTTAAAAGAAGCCTCAGAGGACGAACTTAGAGCATGTAAAGTTGGTTTTAGGGCCCCTTATATAGTTGATGCAGCAAAAAGGGTATATCAAAAAAACATAGTCCTCGATACCCTTTTTAATATATCTGCGGATGATGCAAGAAAAGAACTGATGTCTATTAAAGGTGTAGGACCTAAAATTGCTGATTGTATTCTTCTATTTGCATACGCAAAAGGTGAAGTTTTTCCAACAGATGTATGGATAAAAAGAGTTGTTGAGCACATTTATTTTAAAGGTGAAGATACTAAACTCCAAACCATTCAAGAATTTGCAAAAGAGTATTTTGGTGCCTTTGCCGGATATGCACAGCAATACATTTTCTTTTATGGGAGAGAGAATAAGCTATTTATTTAGAAAGAAACAGAAGAAAAATGAAGAAATCTAATCAAAATGATAAAAAACAAAAGAAAAGCCTTGAATTAATTTAAAAATAGTTTAATATGAAAAAATAAGAAGTTTGCATTATAACAAATAATACCATAATATTATACATGTAGTTAGCACTCTGTAGTGGTGAGTGCTAACAATAGATGATAAGATTGAATAACAAAAGGAGGTCTTTATATTATGAAATTGAAACCATTAGGTGATAGAGTAGTTATTAAACATTTAGAAGCAGAGGAAACTACTAAATCTGGTATTATTCTTACAGGTACAGCTAAAGAAAAACCACAAGAAGCAGAAGTGGTTGCAGTTGGACCAGGTGGAATAGTAGATGGTGAAAAAGTTGAGATGCAAGTTAAAGTTGGAGATAAAGTTATTTATTCAAAATATGCCGGAACAGATGTAACGATTGATAAAGAAGAATATGTTATTGTAAAACAAGGCGATATTTTAGCAATCGTAGAATAATAGTATTAAGATAATATTTGGGAGGTATTAATAATGGCAAAACAAATTCGTTTTGGTTTAGAGGCAAGAAAATCACTTCAAGAAGGTGTAGATCAATTAGCAAACGCAGTTAAAGTTACATTAGGGCCAAAGGGTCGTAATGTTGTTTTAGATAAATCTTATGGAATTCCTCTTATTACAAATGACGGAGTTTCTATAGCAAAAGAAATAGAGTTAGAAGATCCATTTGAAAACATAGGTGCACAACTTGTAAAAGAAGTTGCAACAAAAACAAACGATGTTGCAGGAGATGGTACAACAACAGCTACAGTACTTGCACAAGCTATGATTACAGAAGGTCTTAAAAATATTGCTGCTGGTGCAAATCCTATTATCGTTCGTCGTGGTATGCAAGCGGCAACAAATGTAGCTGTAGAAGCTATTAAAGGAATGAGCAAACCAGTAGACAGCAAAAACCACATTGCTAGAGTAGCAGCTATTTCTGCTGGTGATGATGAAGTAGGGACACTTATTGCAGATGCTATGGAAAAAGTATCAAATGATGGTGTTATTACAGTAGAAGAATCAAAAACTATGATTACAGAATTAGAAGTAGTAGAAGGTATGCAATTTGATAGAGGTTACTTATCAGCATATATGGTAACAGATACAGAAAAAATGGAAGCAGTATATGAAAATCCATATATTTTAATTACAGATAAGAAAATATCTAGTATCCAAGAAATCCTTCCACTTCTTGAACAAATCGTTCAATCAGGAGCTCGTCTTCTTATTATAGCAGAAGATGTAGAAGGAGAAGCATTATCTACATTAGTCGTAAACAAATTACGTGGAACCTTTAACTGTGTAGCTGTTAAGGCACCAGGTTTTGGTGATAGAAGAAAAGAAATGCTTCAAGATATTGCTATTCTTACTGGTGGTACAGTTATATCAGAAGAAGTTGGTTTAGAACTTAAAGAAACAACTATCGAGCACTTAGGACGTGCAGCAAGCATTAGAGTAAACAAAGAAAATACAGTTATTATTGATGGAGCAGGTTTAAAAGAAGATATCGTAGATAGAGTAGCTCTTATTCGTCGTCAGATTGAAGAGACAACTTCTGATTTTGATAAAGAAAAACTTCAAGAACGTCTTGCAAAACTTGCTGGTGGTGTAGCTGTTATTAAAGTAGGAGCTGCAACTGAAACAGAAATGAAAGAAAGAAAATTACGTATAGAAGATGCTCTTGCAGCTACTCGTGCAGCTGTAGAAGAAGGTATCATTGCTGGTGGTGGAAGTGCATATGTTCATGTTATTAAAGAAGTATCAGCACTTCTTGAACAAAAATCAGGAGATGAAAAAACGGGTGTACGTATTATCTTAAAAGCTTTAGAGTCACCACTTCGTCAAATAGTAGAAAATGCAGGACTTGAAGCAGCTGTTATTCTTGACAAAGTAAAAGCACAAAAAGTAGGTGTAGGCTTCAATGCATTAACAGAAGAATACATTGACATGATAGATGGTGGTATTATTGACCCAACTAAAGTTACAAGATCTGCACTTCAAAATGCTACATCAGTAGCAGCTACATTCTTAACAACAGAATGTATTGTTGCAGAAATCAAGTCACAAGAACCAGCTATGCCAGCAGGCGGTATGGGTGGCATGGGTGGCATGGGCATGATGTAATCCCGCCTAGACATCATTCATTTGAAAAATTAATAAATAATAAAAATAAAGATAGAGCTTAGAAGGTCATAAAGCGAATGCCTCTAAGCTCTATTTTAGTTTATATGAGGATTTTATAAGTTTTTTTAGTAGTATGATCTCTATGAATAATTAAGATTAGCGTTTGTTTTCATGAGTATATAGAATTCACATTTTATAGATTGCCTTATATTATGTGAATTCAATAGAGGGAAACAACATTTAGGTGGCTGAATAAGTGAACTATTTGAGTTGTTTTTCTATATGGTATATAATATAAAATATGTAGGTTTTATAGAAATCAATAAGGATTAATGGATAAGCAAATCAAGAAAGAGGGGAAAGAATGTCTGACATTTATAAAGAGTATTTAGTCAAAAGAAAAAAGAAAATAAGTGATTTTGCTATGCAAATAGTAATAGTTGTTCTAGGAATATTACTAGCTTTTTTTGCATTTGTATACTTAGGAGGATTTTTAGGTAGTATTGTTTCTATCGCTGTTGTATTTGGTGGGTACAAATTGTTTTTAAAAATGAACAAGGAATATGAATATATTCTTACAAATAGTGAATTAGATATTGATGTCATCTACAGCAAGCAAGAAAGAAAAAGGCGATATAGTTTGAATATGAAAAAAATAGATATTATGGTAAGTATAGAGAACAAGGATTATATGAACCAGCTTAAGAGACAAGCTAAGCTCATTGATGCAAGTGATGGTAAGTTAACAAAAGAAACTTATGCTATTTTAGTTCCTGAAGAAACGGGCTATAAGAAAATACTGATTACACCAAATGATACTTTTTTAAACTATCTTTATAAAACTGCACCAACAAAGGTTATAAAATAAGGGCTAAAATATTTTTATTATATAAAATTTTACATATTAACCTTTAAATGATAATCTACCCATTCTATACGATAAGCTATCCTAGAGATAGCTTATTATTTTACAATAAAATCGCCAAAGAAGGATTGAAAAAAGTCAAAATGTAGAATATTAGAGAGTCGTTTCAACATAGCTTGACAAGGTTAAATAGATGTGATAAAGTGTACAAAAACTAAGATATTGAGCTGATAGTTCGATTCTTATTATTACTGTCTCTATCTTATTTTTGTTTTGAAGAAAATTCACATTTTATGTTTTATTTTTTATTAGTTTATCTCATGTATGATATATTTTTTTCCAGGAGGGACTTTCATGTCAAAGATTATTAAAGAAGGTATCACTTTTGATGATATCTTGCTTGTACCAGGGTACTCAAATGTTCTGCCAAACGAAGTTGAACTAAATACAAAGCTTACTAAGAAAATATGTCTTAATATTCCTATTATGAGTGCAGGAATGGACACAGTGACAGAAGCAACCATGGCAGTTGCTATTGCAAGACAAGGAGGTATTGGCATTATTCATAAGAATATGTCAATAGAAGCTCAAGCAGATGAAGTTGACAAGGTAAAACGTTCGGAAAATGGTGTTATTACAGACCCATTCTTCTTATCTCCAGAACATTATGTGTATGAAGCAAACGATCTTATGGCTAAATACCGCATATCAGGTGTACCTATTACAGAAGGAACTAAATTAGTAGGTATTTTAACAAATCGTGATTTGCGTTTTGAAACAAATCATAACCGTAAAATTAAAGAAGTGATGACGAGCGAAAACTTAATTACTGCATCTGAGGGCACAGACCTTATGCAGGCAAAGAAAATACTGGCAGATCATCGTATAGAGAAGCTCCCTATTGTAGACAAAGATGGCAATTTAAAAGGACTTATTACTATTAAAGATATTGAAAAAGCAATACTTTATCCAAATGCTGCTAAAGATTCACAAGGTAGGCTTTTAGTAGGAGCAGGAGTTGGGGTTACTAAAGATGTCCTAGATAGAGTGGATGCACTTGTTGCAGCTAAAGTTGATGTTGTAACTGTAGATACTGCACATGGTCATTCACAAGGTGTATTAAATACAGTCAAATTAATCAAAGAAAAATATCCAGAGCTTCAAGTGATAGCAGGAAATGTTGCTACAGCAGAGGCTACATTAGCACTTATTGAAGCAGGGGTTGACGCTGTAAAGGTAGGAATTGGACCAGGTTCTATTTGTACAACACGTGTCGTAGCAGGCGTAGGTGTGCCACAAATTACGGCAGTTATGGATTGTGCACAGGCAGCAAAACCTTATGGGGTTCCAGTTATTGCAGATGGCGGTATCAAGTATTCTGGCGATATTGTAAAAGCAATAGGTGTAGGAGCAAGTGTATGTATGATGGGATCTATGTTAGCTGGTTGTGAAGAAAGTCCTGGAGCTATTGAGTTATATCAAGGAAGAAAATATAAAGTATATAGGGGCATGGGTTCTATTGCTGCTATGGAACAAGGCAGCAAAGATAGATATTTCCAAAGTGATGCGAAAAAATTAGTACCTGAAGGAGTAGAAGGTAGAGTAGCATACAGAGGATATGTTGGCGATACTATCTTCCAGTTACTAGGAGGGCTCAGGGCAGGTATGGGATATGCAGGTGCAAAAACAATAGAAGAACTACAAGAAAATGCACAATTTGTGCGTATTACAAGTGCTGGACTAAAAGAAAGTCACCCACATGATATTCATATTACAAAAGAAGCACCTAATTATAGTGTAGAATATTAATACCCATACCTAGGAGGAAAACAAGCATGAATCATGAACTGGTTATTGTTTTAGATTTTGGTGGTCAATACAATCAGTTAATTGCAAGACGTGTTAGAGAAAACAATGTTTATTGCGAAGTTATGCCATGGGATACAGATCTTCAAGTTATCAAGGAGAAAAACCCAAAAGCCATTATTTTTACAGGAGGACCATCAGTGGTTACAGATCCAGATGCTCCTATTGTATCAAAAGAATTGTTTAGCCTTAATATTCCTATACTTGGAATATGTTATGGTACGCAGCTCATGGGATATGTACTTGGCGGCAAAGTAGCACAGGCTACGCAAAGAGAATATGGCAAGGCAGATATTAAGGTAAATACAAATAGCCCATTATTTGAGGGCGTTGATGAGCATACAACATGCTGGATGAGTCATACATATTTTATTAGTGAGCCACCAGCAGCATTTGAAATATTAGCAACTACAGATACATGTCCTGTTGCTGCTATGGCAGACACAAAAAAGAAATTGTATGGTGTTCAATTTCACCCTGAGGTAATGCATACACCACAAGGGAATATCATGCTTAGGAACTTTCTTTATAAGATAGCAGCGTGCAAAGGTGACTGGATCATGTCTGACTTTGCTGAGCAATCCATAGAGGCTCTTAGAGAAAGATTACAAGGCAAAAAAGTACTCTGTGCACTTTCAGGCGGAGTAGATTCTTCAGTAGCGGCTGTTATGATTCATAAAGCAGTAGGCAAAAATCTTACTTGTATTTTTGTAGACCATGGTCTTCTTCGTAAAAATGAAGGAGATGAGGTTGAACAGATATTTGCAAAAGAGTTTGACATGAACATTATCCGTGTAAACTGTGAAGATAGATTTTTAGATAAACTAAAGGATGTTACAGATCCCGAAACAAAACGTAAGATTATTGGTGAAGAATTCATTCGTGTATTTGAAGCTGAAGCTAAGAAAATTGGAACAGTAGATTTCTTAGTTCAAGGAACTATTTATCCAGATGTTATTGAAAGCGGCACAAAAAATGCAGCAGTGATCAAATCCCATCACAATGTTGGTGGCCTTCCAGACTATGTAGATTTCAAAGAAATTGTTGAGCCGCTAAGAGACTTATTTAAAGATGAAGTACGTAATGTAGGCCGTGTCTTAGGTATACCTGAATTTTTAGTAGCACGTCAGCCATTTCCAGGCCCTGGACTAGCTATTAGGGTAATTGGAGACATTACAAAAGAAAAACTAGATATGCTTCGTGAGGCAGATGCCATTTACCGTGAGGAGATTGCTAAGGCAGGTCTTGATAAAGAAATCGGTCAATACTTTGCAGTGCTTACAAATCTCCGTTCAGTAGGTGTTATGGGTGATGAAAGAACCTATAACTACACTGTAGCCTTAAGAGGTGTATCCACTACAGACTTTATGACGGCAGACTGGGCAAGAATTCCTCATGATGTTCTTGCACTCGTTTCAAACCGTATTGTCAATGAAGTACATGGGGTTAATCGCGTTGTGTACGATATCACTTCTAAGCCACCAGCAACTATTGAGT
>JAEYPM010000072.1 GCA_023410675.1 Bacillota bacterium
CAAATGACAGTAAAGATAAATATTTATATAGAGAATACATTAAAGAAGGAGCCATCTACAGGATAGAAGAAGAAACGACTGTTACCATAACAGTTAATCCAGACAATAACTATGTATTTACCTATCCCAATATGAAAGATGGCAACTATGTCATCAGTGCATGGATAGACGACTTTGAATTTAAGCCATACGAAAAGGCTTATACAATAAAAGGAATTAAAGGTGGCAATTTACTCGATACCATAGGGATCACAGTAAGAGGCTCTATGTATGACGATCTTAATAATTAAATGCTTTTACTTAAAGATAGAACAATTAAGGGGAGAAAGAAAGGTGATAGGATGGCAAGTGTGGCAAGTATAGGAAGTAAGCTTATACAAATTATAAAAAAATCTGAAATGAAACCAAGTAATGACAACCAGCAGACAAAAAGGCTTTATAGTAAGTGGGAGGGAAAGGCACAAACAGCATTTAAAGGTGCCTACAAAAAGGCACCTGACTTATGCGAGGAAATAAAAACTCAAGCAGAAAATGCAAAAAGAATACTCTCATCATTAAATAATGCTATGGAAGAAGCAGAAAGAGATATAAAAGAAAAGAAAGAAAAAAGTAGAAGAAGATAGATAAGTTAGTAGATGGTAACTAACGAGAGGGGAAGGGGTCATGGAATCAAGTGTTGATATAGAGTTACTGATGGAAACAGCTACTGTATTAAACAGAACAGGAAGGGATTTAGTAAGCTGCTGCAGCTCAAATTGTCGTAGTATTATAAGTGAATTAGATGGAATAGCTTCAAAATATAGAGACTATAGTAAAGTAACAAACAAAGTAAGAGAAATAAAAACATATATAAATAATATACTTAAATTATCAAAACAATTAGAAGAAACAAATCAAAACTTAGTAACTGGGCTTAAAAATACAGCAAAAGTATATAAAGAGGGAGAAAAACAAGCAAAGGAAATTGTAACAAAAGATAAAACGACTATAGGAGGTAAAATAGTAAGTAAGATAGGAGATAAGACACTTGACTTACCAAGGCATAAGTCCATTAAAGAGGTAGATATAAAAAGTGAAGAGGATGCCAAGAAATATGTTACTGAGTTAGAACAAAAAGCTAAAGATATAGAAATGTATGCAACAATGCTAAATAACTATAGAGCATCAGGACAAGGTGAACCAGAATGGTTGATAAAAAAGCTAGAAGAATTAGGGGTAACTTATGGTATAATTAAAAATGCAGATGAATTGGTGGTAAATAAAAAAGAATCAGAATCATTATATGGTTATGATGATGATATAGCAGAAGTAAGAGACTTAGGAGCATGTATACTTGTTAAGTATACAAATGGACTTATTCAGATTTTTAATAAGAATGATATTCCACGTGGTTGCCTTAAAGCATTTGAAGATAGAAACTTATGGAGTGCTGGCGGGGTACCTCTCAAAACGATTATGGGATTTGTAGGTGAGACTCAAGAAGATGTTTCTCTTGAACAGGATAAAAAAGAATGTGTGGTAAATGGAAAGGGTGTTCCATATCCTGTGATAGAAGTTGAGGGATATGGACAAGTTCCATTTCCGATAGGACCTTATGAACCTAATAATAGCATATTAAGGGCACAATTTACTGACTCTTACAAAAAACAATTTAAAGAATGGTGGATTGCACAAGGTAGACTGTGGCCAGAAGGAGAGGTAAACATACATCACATTAAACCACTATCTAAAGGTGGAGACAACAGTTTTACTAACTTAGTTCCACTTGTACAGCCAGACGGACATCAACCATTTACAAGTTGGTGGCGTAGTTATCCACCAAAGAAGCAAGGAGGTTAAACGACATATGAAAGGATTAATGAATTTTAACTTATTAATTAGCACATTAGATGAATTAAAGTTAGCAAAATTGAATTCTGAGGGAAAAAGCATAGAGGTAAGCTTTGAATTAAATGAACCAGCAAACATAGCTGATATAATGAATGTTGAGAAAGAATTAGGAATAAAATTGCCAGATTCATACAAGGAATTTTTAAAGAATTATAATGGAGCACGTTTATTTGATTATGATGGATTAGATGGGTTTATAATCTTAGGAACAAAAGATATTCTTAAGGTAAACAACTTTGCTAAAGCTACATTTGATGAAGATTGGCTAGAAAGTATAATTATATTCGCAAAATATATTGGAGAAAGTAATTATTTAGGATTTGATAGCTCCAAGATTCAAAGTGAGTGTGCAGTTATTGATTGCTTCTTTGAAGAACTTCCAGAAAATTGGATTCAAATAGCTATTAATTTTGATAATTTTCTTGAAAGGATTGTTGAGCACCAAGGGAAAAAGTTCTGGTTGAGTTAACTTGGATTAAAGTTAAAAGTTAAATTGACTACAGAATCATACTAAGGAAATTGAGAACCTTTATGGTAATGGATGGAAAGGTATGCACAATAGAAGAAGTCATTATGATCAGAGATATTTTGCAGAGAGAACAAAATCAATGTTTTTCAATAAATATTACTATGGTAGATTGTAAAATCAAATTGAACAAGTAAATAAAAAAAGACCCATGACTAATCTTTTGGTAGAATTAAGTTACCACACAAAATTTTTCCAAAGGAGATTCTAATCATGGATCATAATTATTCT
>JAEYPM010000076.1 GCA_023410675.1 Bacillota bacterium
GTATTATCTTATCTTTTAAAGTCTTTTCATATATTTTCTTTTGCATGTGTTTTAACTCCTTAGTCTTTGAAATAATTATACAATCTATTTCTACTATGGTGTTACAACTTTATTATATCAGTTCAGAATGCATGGGATAATGAAAATGGAGGATGGTATCAAGAATTAAATGAAGATGGAACTCTTGCAACGACTCCTTATGAAGGGATGGACTGGAATAATTATAAATGGATGTTTAATCAAAGTTATTGCTTAAATGGTATTACTACTATGTATGAGGCAACAAGAAATCAAAAAGATGAAACGTGGATGAAAAAGACATATGATGAGCTAAATGAACATCTTTGGGACAAAAGAAAAGACTATAAAGGATATTTAGAATGGTCAGCACAAGATTGGAGCGGTGCAGCGGGTAAATCACTTGGTACATCAATGGATGTAATTTTAACACATGCTATGACAATGAATTTATTAGGACTTACTTGTGATTATGAAGATAAGCTAATTGATGTGTCAGATAATATCTATAATATTTCAAAAACTATGGATGAAAAGGAGTTTGGTGTGCAATATAACTATGACTCAGACTGGAATATTGTAGAAGATATACCTGATACAAATAGTGGAAACTTATTAAAGCCTGCATGGTGTATGGCAGATGCTTATCTTGCAACTAAAGATCCTAAGTATAAAGAAGCTGGCCAAAAATATATAGATGAAATACTAAATAGTGGTGCATATGATAAGGTGTATGGTGGTGTATATAATGGACTTGATCCAATGACAGGAATGCCACTAGACAAAAAGAAAAATTGGTGGGTATTAGAGCAAGGTGTGACAGCAGGACTTACAAACTATTATATCTCTAAAAATCCTAGTTATTTGAAGTTAGCTGATGAAAGCATGGAATTTTTTATGAATCATATGTATGATAAAGAATATGGAGAAGTATATAGTGATACTGATGAAGATGGTTCTAACCCTGTTACTATGAAAGGTACATACTGGAAGGGTGGATACCATTCATTAGAACTCTTTTACTACACATACTTATATGGAAATTTGATGGTTCATGAAAAACCTGTAACTTTATACTATTATATCGAACCTGTTGATACTGACAGAACTATTTCGTTAAAGCCAGTGGCTTTAGGAGAAAATATCTTAACAATAGAAAAAATCACATTAAATGGCAAAAAATATGACAAGTTCATTGGATCAATCTGTGAGTTGCAAATACCTGCCCATGAAGGCGGAGAATTTAAAGTAACATTTAAGCCAGTTAAGTCTAAATTTTAATAATGCCTCCTCAACAAATATGCTATGAATACTTTATGTATCCGTAGCATATTTTTCTATTTTTAGATATAATTATTGATAATAAGAATAAGGAATTGAGAGGGGGAGTGTAGTGGAACACTATAAGTTTATGCAAAATAAGAAGTGTGAATATTTTCCATGTCATAAGGACATACCTATAGAAGAATTTAATTGCTTATTTTGTTATTGTCCTTTATATGCTTTAGGTAAAGAATGTGGGGGAAATTATTTATACTTAAAAAACGGCATTAAAAGCTGTGAAAAGTGTATAAAAACACATCATCAAAATAGTTATGCATTTATATCAAAGTATATAGATAAAGTAATAATACTTGTGAACCAAAGTGGTCAATAAGAGCCTTTACTTTATTCAAGGATAAAAAAATTATGTTGTTAAAAAGCTGAATCAAATTATTTTCTTTCATACCTAGATATAAAAATTGATTTATAAACTTTTGTTTGATTAATAAAGGAAAAATGGTAGAATAATAATATAATAAAGGCTCTACATAGGAGGTAGTATATTGGAAAAAATAGCTCTGATTACGGATAGTACAACTGGAATCTTACAACCTGATATAGATCAATATGGCATACATGTTATAAGATTAAAAGTGATTTATAAAGAACGTGAATATATAGATGGAATAGAAATTACCCCTGAAGAGGTGTATGCTAGATTAGATGAGGAGCTGCCTACTACTTCTATGCCATCAGTACAAGAAGTTATGAATCTATATCAAAAATTAATTGATGAAGGGTATACACATGCAATAGTCATGCCTATATCTTCTGGTCTTTCAGGAACCATAAATAGTTTTATCATTGCTTCAGAAAGCTATAAAAGTCAGCTAGAATTTTTTATTTTTGATACAAAAATTATTTCAATGGGCGTTGGATTATCAGTTCTTAAGGTAGCAAAGATGATTAAGGAAGGCAAAAGTTTTGACTATATTTGTAATCAGATACCTATATTAAGAGAAAAGACAAAGTTGTTTTTTACTGTAGACACCTTAGAGTATTTAATAAAAGGGGGCAGAATAGGAAAAATATCAGGAGGTATTGGTGAATTACTTAACCTTAAACCTATTGTCATGATGAACGATGAGGGAAAATACACTACCTTTACAAAGGTAAGAGGATCAAAACAAGCACTAAATACCTTAATTAAACTAGCTCTTGATATTCTTGATAAGGCAAAAGGAACAGCTGTTGTTATGACAGGAACCATGTTAAAAGAAGCTGAAGAACTTAAAAATGCTATAATCAAACATCCAAATATTACTTTCACACATATTGGAATTATAACACCAGTAGTTGGCATCCATTCAGGTCCAAAGCTTCTAGGATTTGCTATTATAGAAGATTAGAGATGGAGGATATCTTGTGCCTACATTTTTTTATGAAACATATATTGGTAAAATTGGCATTGAAGAAAAGGGAAACTGTATACACAAAGTATATTTTGCTAAAGAGCAAAAGCCTTTAGAGTGCACTATTGAGGAAACGCCTATTTTAAAAGAAGCCTCAATACAGCTAAAAAAATATTTAGAGGGAAAGTTAAAAGAATTTACTTTACCACTTTGTGCTGAAGGAACAGAGTTTATGCATACAGTATGGGATGCTATACGTATGGTTCCATTTGGATGTACCACAACTTATGGTGAACTGGCAAAAAAAATAGGAAATCCTAAAGCACAGAGGGCAGTTGGAAGAGCATGTAACCTTAATCCAATTCCTATATTTGTTCCATGTCATCGAATAATAGGAGCGAACAATAAAATGGTTGGATATGGTGGTGGCATACAAGTTAAAGAAAAATTACTATTACTAGAAGCAAATTATATATCCTAATTATATAAAAGCACCGTAATAATTGAGTTTATCATTATTATGGCGTTTTTATTTGCTATGCAAAGGAGTTTAAAATATAAGAATGAAATATGAAGTTAGCAAGACATATAATGGATTTAAATTATTAGAAGAGCAGCATATAAAAGAAATTTCATCTTTAGGTAGAATATTCGTTCATGAAAAGAGTGGTGCACATCTTATTCACATTGATAATCATGATTCTCATAAGGCGTTTACTATTTCATTTAAAACCTTGCCAGAAAATAATAAAGGAATAGCTCATATTTTAGAACATGCAATAGGATGCAGCTCAGAAAAATATCCTTTAAAAGATGTACTTAGTGAATTAGATAAAAGCTCTTTAAATACCTCTATCAATGCATGTACTTATTGTGATATGACAATGTATTACTGTGCAAGTAAAAATCATAAAGATTTATTTAATCTTGCGTCGGTGTACCTTGATCTTGTTTTTAGTCCCCTCATTTGTAAAAGGTCAGAGTTTTTCAAACAAGAAGGATGGCACTATTGCATACAAAATATGAGTGATAAAATAACTTATAACGGCGTTGTCTATAATGAAATGCAAGGAGAATATACAGATCCAATTGCAATACTCGAGCATCAGATCAGTGAATCTTTATTTCCAGACACTATTTATAAATATGACTCTGGGGGAGTACCAGAAGAAATAGTAACTTTAAGTGAAGAAGAGTTTATGGATTACTATCATAAAAATTATCATCCATCGAACTGTTGTATATGTCTTTATGGAGATATCATATTAGATGAGTTTTTATCACTTATAGACAAGGAATATCTTAATGGCTTTCAAAAGCAATCCATGATTAATGATATTCCCCTTCAGCCATTATTTACTAACCCCATCGAAAAAGAAGTTTATTATACATCAGATAATATTAATGAAAAATCGGATAATACCTATGGAATGGATTATTTAGCACTTAGTTTTGTAGTAGGAACGGCTTTAGATGTAGAACTAAGGCTAGCACTTGAAATACTAGAACATATGCTTCTAAAAAGTGCTGCATCTCCACTTACTAGAGTACTTGTTACAGAAAATAATATGGGTATTGGACTTGAAGAAACAGGCTATGATCCTCTAAAACAACAACCCGTATTTTCTATTATGCTTAAGGGTACTAAAAAAGAATATAAGCATATGTTTGAGAAGAAAGTTTTTGAAGTATTAGAAGAAATGGTAGTATGTGGATTAGATAATAGTCTTTTAGAAGCTTCAATTAATACGATTAGCTTTAGTCTAAAGGAAATGGATACTTCAGGAGAATCTAAAGGAATCATATTTAGTGAAACAATTCAAAATAGTCTTTTCTATCATGGACACCCTTTTAACCATCTTTGCTATCAAAAACATCTAGACCATATAAAGGAAAACTATGATAAAGGATATTTTGAAAATCTTATCAAAAGTTATTTCTTAGATAATAATCATAGAGCATTGATTGCGGCAATACCTTCTTCAGTAACAAAAAAGAAAAAAGAAAAACTTACGAGAAGACAACTTGATAAGTTTAAAAAAAGCCTAAGCAAAGATAAGCTTAAAGAGCTCATAAGAAGTAATATGGAACTTCAAAGATTCCAAGATTCACCAAGTGCCTTTGAGGCTACAAGCATACTGCCAATGCTTAGTTTAGAGGATATAGATAAAAATATAGAAAAAGTCGTTATTAGGGAAGAAGCCATTGGGGAAGCTAAAGTGCTTTTCAATCCAGAAGAAACAGATGATATTGCCTATATTCATATTTTGTTTGATACATCTACAGTTGTACAGGAAGATATCCCTTACCTTGGAATTTTATCGCATATGCTTACATATTTGAGTACAAAGCAATATACATATGGCGAGATTGAAAATGAAATCAACAAAAGTACAGGAGGACTTAACTGTAGTACAAATGCCTATTCAGACGTTAATAACGCGAATCAATATAGACCTGTATTTAAAATATCAAGTAAAATTTTTATGGATAAGATGCCAAAGTTTATTGATTTGATTCAAGAAATCATTAATGAGAGTTTTTTTCATGAAAAGGATAAAATAAGAGAGTTATTAGGATATATCCATTATGAATTAAAAAGAAGCTTTGTTTTGGCCCCAGAATATCAAAGTACTAGAAGAGTGAGTGCTTATATCTCACAGGTAGGCATGTATGATGAAATGATTTCAGGTATGGACTATTATGATTTTATTTCTTCTCTATTAAAAAATTATGATAGTAAGTTTGAAGTGCTCTCAAATAAGCTTGATTTGATCTATAAAGCTATAATTAGTCGTAATAATCTACTCATAAGCATCACAGCAGAAGAAAAAAATTATAATGTGATTATGAATCATATTAAAATCTTAATTTACAGCATTCCATTAAAAAATAGTGTAATGAACAACTATTCTTTTTGTTTTCCTTATACAAGAGAAGGGTGTATGACAACAAATGCTCTTCAAGCTGTAGCGGCAGGGGTTAACTATAGAAAATTTAATTATCCTTTTAGTGGAGCATTGCATGTTGTTGCTAATATATTAAATAGCAATTATTTATGGGATCGTATACGGCTTAGTGGTGGTGCGTATGGGTGTGACTTAACTATTGGCAGAAATGGTCATATTATTTTGTGTTCCTACTCTGACCCACATCTTATAAGAACCTTAAAGGCATATGAGCAAATAGCAGATTATTTAAGAAAGATACAATTTACTAAGGAAGAACTACATAGCTATATTATTGGAACAATAGGTGCCCTTGATATGCCATTAAGCTTAGAGCAAAAAAGTCATAGAGCATATCTTTATAAGCTATGTAATCACTCAGAGCAGATGATAGAAAAAGAACGTGTAGAAGTACTTGGTACGACCATAAAAGACATTCAAAGGTCTTCTTTATTATTTGAGGCTTTAGAAGCATTAGAGAACTACTGTGTTATAGGAAGTGCAAGGCAAATTAAAAGCCAAAAGAATCTTTTTGACCGTATGATAACACTATAGTTATTGTAAATTAAATAGAATGGATGGGCCTATAAATATAGGTATAGGCTATACTTATGTATTCTACAACTCAAAGGATGGATTAAATAGATGAGATTTAAAAAAGTGTATATTGAAATAACAAATATATGTAATCTTGCGTGTAATTTTTGCCCTAAAACAAATAGGCAGCCAGAATATATGGATATAGAATTCTTTTCACATATATTAAAATGTATTAAGCCTTATACATATTATATTTATTTTCATCTTATGGGTGAACCTCTTATGCATCCTGAGCTAGAAAAGTTTTTAGCACTAAGTCATGTGCTAGGATTTAAAGTTAACTTAACGACCAATGGAACGTTACTTGAACAAGCAAAGACCATTTTATTAAATGCTAAGGGACTAAGACAAATTAATATATCACTTCATAGCTTTGAAGCCAATCAAAATACGTATGATTGCGGTATATATTTAAATCAAATCATAGAATTTGTCAAAACAGTGCAGGAAAAAAGTAATATAATATGTAGTTTTAGATTATGGAATTTAGATTCAAATGATAAAAGCGATCAAACTACATTAAACAGTTATATAGTAAAACAGATTGAAAAAAGCTTAAACATACCATACAGTTTAGAAGAACAACTTAAAACAACAAAAAAAATAAAACTTGATGATCATCTTTATCTTAATATGGCATCACAATTTGAATGGGCAACAATGGCAAAAGATAGATGTAATGATAGAAAATTTTGTTTAGGGCTTAGAGATCAAATTGGCATTTTAGTTGATGGAACAGTGGTTCCGTGTTGCCTTGATAATGATGGGAATATACCTTTAGGGAATATATATAAGGAAAACATAGAAAGTATTATAACCTCCAAGAAAGCGAAAGCAATATATGATGGCTTTTCAAGGAGGTTAGCGGTTGAAGATTTATGTAAGCGATGCGGCTACTGATTGTATATAATGAGTAGCAGATTCATACTCTTCTTTTGTTGTTAGATGTTCTATAATAAGAGGAATATCTGGATTAAGTTTATTAATTTCTGTAATATAAGTTTTATAGTCTAATATACCATGACCAGGAGCAGCTTCAGAAATATGTGTTACAAAGACATCATCCATAACAATATCTTTTGCATGACAGCTCTTAATGTAAGGACCAAGAAGCCTAAAGCACTCCTGCAAAAATTTGCTATTATTTAAGTATAGCTTAGGGCTTGTGATCATATTCACTGGATCTAAATGAACAGCAAAAGCTTTTCTATCAATAGCCTTAATAAGTTCTAAGTAACTTTTAGGGCTATCAGGAAATATCCATGGCATAGGTTCTAAGGTATAAAAAGTTCGGGATGGCTTAACACTATCGATAATTTCCCTTACAGTATCAACAATTAAAGCAAAAGCATCCTTATTAAAATTATCTTGATGAGGACCATCCCATTTTTCGCCTCTAGAACCTGCTATATTGACACAGCACAGGGCACCAATTTGTTCACTAAGTGCTAGTTGCTTTTTGCAAAACTCAATAGCTTGGTTTCTTTTTTCATAATCTGAAGTAATAGGATTATTCCATACGCCTACTTCTGCAATAGTAATATTATTTTTTTTGGCCTCATATTCATAGCTTGCTATCATTAAGTCACTTGCACTTGCATCAACTGGGCAAAGGGTAGCAGTATAGTTAGCTTTTATAACAAGCTGTGCCCATTCTTTCGCATTCTCATAACCTTCTAAAATTGGTCCACCTAATCGCATAATTCACCTCTTAATGTTTTATTTTAGGGAATAAGAATTGTTTTAAGAATACCATCGCTATTATTAAATATTTCACCAAACTTATTTGGTAATTCTTCAAAGGTAAAGCGATGGGTTACAAGTTTTAATGGATCAATTAAACCATCAACAAGAAGTTGCTGCACATATTCCCCTTGCTGCATCGTTGAGTAAAATGAGCCTATCATACTTATTTGATTATGGATCATATGATCACTTAAATTTAGGGATAAGTGTACACCTTCACCTACAGCAATGAGTTTCCCACCTTTTTTTAGCATGTCAAAAGCAAGATGGTATGATTGTTCTTTACCAGAACACTCTATAAATACAGAGACACCAATGCCATTAGTTAGGTCTCTAAGTGTTGTATTAAGTAGTGGGGAAGAAGGCTCAAATACTAGATCAGCACCCATGGACAGAGCAAAGTCACGTCTAAAGGAAACAGGATCTATAGCAACAACTTTAGCTTCTTTAAGTTTAGATAGACGAACAGCGGCAATACCAATAGGTCCACATCCACATATGACGACATAATCATTCTTCTTAATTTGAGCTTTTTCTACAGCATTATATGGCGTTCCCCAATTATCAAAAATGAGAGAACCTTCCTCATAAGAGATACTGTTATGAAGAATTAAGCAATTTCTTTCAGGAACAGCAACATACTCAGAAAAACCATGACTCATATGGATAAGCATTTCTTGACATGAAACATAGTTTCCTTGTATGCATGCATCGCAAACACCACACCCTTTTACATTATTAATGGAAACGCAGTCTCCCTTTTTTATTGATGTAACATTACTACCAACAGCAGTAACTTCTCCTGCAACTTCATGACCAGCAATATGTTCTGCTGGTTCTTTCGTTTCCCAGCACCATTTATCTGAGCCACAAATTCCACAGGCTTTAACCTTTACTAATACCTCATTAGATTTTACAGATGGAACGGGAGCATCAATAATGCGCAAATCATGAAACCCAAAAGCTTTAATCACTTTCATACAAGTCCACCTTTCTTTGGTATATATTTTATATACTGTAAATAAAAAGCTATAAATAAATTGTAATATAATTACAGGATATGTCAATATTAGTCGATATTATAAAAGAATAGAGTAATAAGAATCACTTTCTATAAATGAATAAGTTAATTATTTGAGTTGTTTATCTATAGAGTAATATAGATAAGTAAGAAGCAAGGAGGAGGAGCGATGTTAGATAAGTTACATATGCTAAGAACAGATAAACATGTGGTTATTTTTGAGCTAGTCAATCCTATAACAAAGTATTGTTATATTGACTTTAGCCTTAATGCTACACTTGAAATTGATAAAATGATAGAGGATTTAAGACAAGGTGTATGTTCCTATAAAAAATTACAAGAGGATTGGAATAAATATACCTATAAGGCCTTTGAACCTTGTATCGTAAAATGTTATGATGATGAAATAGCAAATAATGAGTATCCATCAGAAGATAAACTTATAAAAATGATTTATGATAAGACTTTAGAATATAAGGCATATAAAAAACAATTAGGTTATAAATTTTACAATGAGAATGATCACTTAGATTATGAGAAAATGGTAAGAAAATACTTTTCATATACACGGGATGGAAAAAGAGTCATGAAGCCTTATAAACAAAAAGTTATATTTGATGAGGGAACTTCGTGGGCCGTTTTGATGACTAAAGACAAAGATTTTCCACCCCACTCTCATGAAGAAATCGAACTTATATATGTTATTGATTCAGCTATTGATATTACAATTAACAACCAAATATATAATCTAAAACCACGAGATATATTATTTGTAAGCAGTAAAGACATCCATTCGTTTAATACGCCAAGTCAAATGTGTAATCGATTGGTGTTATTATTTAAAATTCCAGATATAGGAGATACATTAGAGCTTTTTACTCACAAAAAGCCTAGTAATCCACTAGTTGCCTATGATGAAACAAATGCCGGGGGAATGAATATACATACTTTATTAGAAAAGGAAATTATAAATATCATCGATGAATATAAATATAAGCGAAGCTTATATACAATAGCTATTACCAGCAGGATATTTAATATTTTAAAGATAATGACACGTAATTTAGAGTTTGTCAGTAAATCAAGTGAGCACACAAAACAATTTTATAAGGATATACAGGTAATTGAAAAGGTATTTGACTATATAAGCCACAAGTATCATGAGTCAATTACATTACAGGAAGTAGCTGATTTATCTAATTATAGTATCTATCACTTTACAAGAATTTTTAAGAAGTTAACGGGTATGACCTTTAATGATTACCTAACGTACTATAGAGTTCAAAAATCTGTAGAATTATTACTGGAAACAGAAAAACCGATTACGGAAATAGTCTATCTATCTGGGTTTAATAGTGTTCAAACCTATAATAGAGTATTTAAGGAGCTTAAGCAAATGAGTCCACGAGATTTTAGAAAGAGCAATATTTGAGAAGTTCAAAGCAATTTACGGCGAGAATTGTTATTTTGTGTCATATATAATAAGCATATAGATCGCAATGTTTTATTAGAAGAGGATGATTAATATGCTTGTTAAAGGAATATTTACAGATAAAAAATTCAGCACACAATTGGTAAGTTTAGTACTCCCAATTTTTTTGCAAACTTTATTAGTTAACATGCTTAGTATACTTGATATGCTTATGGTAGGTCAGCTTGGAGAGATAGAGATTGCAGCAGTTAATATCAGCGGTAGAATTATTTTTTTCCTTCAAATTTTCTTATTTGGTGTGGGGTCAACAGCAAGTATATTTGTAGCTCAGTTTATGGGAAAAAATGATGAGAAAAATGTAAAAAAAGTTGTTGCTCTTAGTGTTGCGATTGGAGGAGTAGTTGCACTTTCTTTGGCAGGCATTATTTTTTTCAATTCGAAGGCAATCTTACGTGTATTATTTACTAATAATGAGGCAGTACTTAAGATAGGTAGTCAGTATCTGAGAATACTAGCATTTAGTCTGGTATTTCATTCCATAAACACAATATACATATCTATTTTAAGAAGTATGGGTGAAGTAAAATTGCCCCTTTGGGTTAATCTTATGTCATTTCCACTTAAAATTATACTTAATTATATTTTGATATTTGATGTCTTGCCAATAGGAGGCTATGGGGTAATTGGAGCTGCTATCGCAACTATTATCATACGTATTACAGAATCAATATTTATCGGCTCTTTATTAGTTGTTAAAAGAAAGGATTTAATTATCCATATTAAGGACTTTAGCTTAATATCACGAGATTTTATTATAAGGTTTTTTAAAATATTCAGCATATTAATCACGAAAGATTTAATATGGGCGGCTGGGATAGTTTGCTATACAGGTATTTATGGGAAGATGGGTGTAGGACCAGTTACAGTCATGGGTATTCAAGATACAGTGCAGCAAATCATTATGGTTTTCACTTATGCTTTAAACTACGCAAGCTTAACAATGATAGGAGAAAAAATTGGTGCAAAACAATATGATGTAGCTTCTGAGTATGGAAAGAAGTTTATGTTCATTACTGTCACATCTTCAGTTTGCTTATCCCTACTTCTTATTACTTGTGTCCCAACTATTGTTACAGCATTTAATATTTCAACAGATACTATGACACATGCATCATATGTTTTATATGTTTTTGCTGTATTTTTACCAGTAATAAGCCTAAATTCTATATTATTTAGCGGGATATTAAGAAGTGGTTCAGATAATTTATTTGCTCTTATAATAGATACGATTGCAGTATGGGTTATTGGATATACTTTAATGTATCTATTTGGGATAACTAAAAAAGTAGGAATAGAAGGCGTCTTTTTATGCTTTGCTATTTCTGAGGTATTTAAAATGATTATGGCGTTAAAAAGAGTAAGAAGCAATAAGTGGATGAGTAATATAGTAGAGGATATCTAGAAAGGAGACATGAAAATGAAATTAAATAATTTTGACTCAGCAGTATTTGTTACACAGTTTGAATTTAATGCAATCCCAGATTTTAAAGCGGTTGAACAGCAAATAAAGTGGGTGATTGAAAAACTAAATTTAAGTAAGGTCTATATAGAAACCTATCGATCAGGGATGTTTACAGACAAAGAAAAACTTATGCAAGCAAAAGCTATATTTGAAAAATATGGTGTGAAAGTGTCTGGTGGTATTACAACTACTGAGACATCTTATAAAGAAAATGAACTTTTTAGTACACTATGTTATTCAAACAAACAGATGCTTGATAATCTAAAAAGAGTAGTTAGGTATACGAGTGAATTATTTGATGAGTATATTATTGATGACTTTTATTTTACACATTGTAAATGTGATTTGTGTATAGAAAAAAAAGGCGAAAGATCTTGGAGTGATTATAGACTTGAAACCTTAAGAGATGTTGCTGAAAATATCATTATTAAAGAATCAAAGGCAGTGAATAAGAATGTTAAGGTGATACTAAAATATCCAAATTGGTATGATCATCATCATAAAGCTGGATATAACCTTGAGATGGCAACTCAGTTGTTTGATGGTATTTATACAGGAACAGAAACTAGAGATCCATTTTATTCACAGCAAAATCTCCAAAGATACACTTCATATTTTTTGATGCGTTATCTTGAGAATATAAAACCAGAAGCAAATTTAGGGGGATGGTTTGATACGCTTGATTGTAGCTATAATTTAAATTCTGTTATGCAGCAAGCCAATCTTACCCTGTTTTCTAAGGCAAAAGAATCTACAGTTTTTAGTATAGGAGCACTTTTAAGAGATGATGCAATTTTTGCACCTTTATTAGGATATGCTTATGAACAATTTGACAGAGTTGCCCCATTTCTTGGAAATCCAAAAGGCATTGCTACTTATAAACCATTTCATTCTTCAGGTGAAGACTTTATACATAGTTACTTAGGTATGTTGGGCATTCCATTTGAACCAACGCCATATTTTCCTGAACATGAAAAGACATTATTTTTATCAGAATCAGCATCAAAAGATCCTGATATTCTTTCAAAGGTTAAAAAATATTTAACAGCAGGAAACACACTTTTTATTACCTCAGGATTTGTAAGAGCACTAAATGGAAAAGGAATCGAAGATATTGCTGATATATGGGTTACACAAAATAAAGCAGTGGTGAATACTTTTGGACTAGATTGGAACCTTTGTGCATATGATCGATATTATGAATCTAAAGAAGAGATTATGTTTACGCAAATAGATTTTGGCACTAATGACACCAAGAACTCAATATCTGGAATTAAAAACAATAAGAGCTATCCTATTCTTTTAGAGACAGAGTATTCTAATGGGACAGTATATATCCTAAATATACCAGATGAATATGGAGCCTTAGTACATCTTCCAAGAGAAGTAACTGATCAAATCAGAAGACTTTTACTAAAAGACTTTTTTGTTAACGCCAATGGTGGCATACCATTTGGGCTTTTTGCATATGATAATAATACATTTATTATTCATTCCTTCTCAGATAGAAGTAGCTATTATGAGATTGTCTTAGCACCAGGTTATAATAAGCTGACAGATGTAGCAACTGGCAAAGAATATAAAGGTGTATTACAAGATAATAAGATGAAATATGAGTTAAACATTAAACCATCTTATTATAAAGTTTTAAGAGCAGAAAAAGAATAAGAAAGAGCAGTACATATCAGGTGATCAAGTGGAAAATATAAGATTTTTTAATGAAGTAGCACAAACATGGGATGAAAGATGTAAACACAATCTTAATAAAATACAAAGGATAATAAACCTATCAGATATACAAGCCCATTCAAAAATCTTAGATGTTGGCACAGGCACAGGTATTTTATTAAGCTTTCTTCTTGAAAAAGAGCCTTTTAAAATTACAGCACTTGATTATGCAGAAAAAATGATTGAATGTGCAAAGAAAAAATATAAAGATGCTCGTATTGAATTTGTAGCAGAAGATATAATGCAGCATCAAGAGAAAGACTATGACTATATTTTTCTTTATTCTGTCTATCCTCATTTTGATGACAAAAAAGAGTTATTTAGACATCTCTTTAGCAAGTTAAAACAAGGAGGAAAGATAATTATTGCTCATTCTGAGTGCAAAGAAAAAATAAATAGTGTTCATGAAAAAGTCATGTTATTTAAAAGAGCCATACTACCATCAGCTAATAGTACTGTATCTATTATGCAAAACTTTTTTAAGATAGAACAAGTAATAGACACTAATGAAATGTATTATATTTCAGCGATAAAATAAATAATCATAATAGTAAAAAGCATCAATCCATTCTAGTGACATCTAGGCAGTGATTGATGCTTTTTGTTAGTGCATTCAATTAAAATAAAAGAATGGTCTAAATATTACTTTTAAGTCATATAAAGAAATGAGTTAAGTGATTAAATAGGGTTAGGCATATTTGTGGGAAAGATTAAATTGTAAAGAAAGGATAAGAGATTATATTATGCATGAATACACTATAACTTGTGAAATTATTAGAATAGCAGAAAAACATGCAAAAGCTGATGGAGCAAGTAAGGTAAAGAAAATAGCACTAGTGGTGGGTGATGATGCAAGTTATTGTAGTGACTCCATACAAATGTATTTTGATGTCATAGCAAGACACACCTTATGTAGTGAAGCCAAGATTGATATTGAGCGTGTTAAACCGATGCTCAAATGCATGAAATGTGGTAGCCTTTTTGAAAGAAGTATTGATTCTTTTTATTGTGACTTGTGCAAAGGGATTGGTTGTCCAACAGATATAGGGAAGGAGTTTTATATTCGATTTATTGAAGTTGAAGATTAATCATATAACAAAAGTAAAAGTCATATAAATAGTGATACAAGATATAATAGCTAATAGATTAAAAAGGTAGGGGGCATTATGAATACAAAAAATAAAAAAATAGAAATTAATGAGCTTATATCTAACAAGAATGATAATATCGCAAATGAAATAAGAGGATTGCTGACGAATAAAGGTATATTTGCAATCAACGTAATGGGAGCACCAGGAGTAGGGAAAACTTCAGTCATTAAGACAATTATTAAAAATGCTCCTAATATAAAACACTATGTTTTAGAAGGAGACATCGAATCAGATATTGACACAAAGTCCCTCATTGAACTCGGTATAGAAACATTACAAATTAATACACACGGTGCCTGTCATCTTGATGCTCCTATCGTCGCAAAGGAAATTAGAAATCTCAATTTGAAAGAACAAGGGATTCTGTTTATTGAAAATATTGGTAACCTTGTTTGTCCAGCAGAATTTCGAATAGGTGAACATGTTAAGATGCTTATTGTTACAGCTTTAGAAGGAAGTGATAAACCCTACAAGTATCCTTTAGCTTTTGAAAAAGCTAATATTATTCTTTTGAATAAGGCCGATTTATTAGAATATGTTGACTTTGATGAAGAATATTTTTTACAAGGGATCAAAATCCTTAATCCTCAAGTAAAAGTTATTAGCGTATCATCTAAAAATAATAGTGGATTTGAAGAAGTCGTTACATGGATACAAGAAAAGAAAAAGCTACTCAGTCACTAGAGATTCATATCTATGGGGTTGTACAAGGTGTAGGGTTTAGGCCTTTTATTATGAAGTTAGCAGAGACTTATCATATTTACGGAGAAGTATGTAACTATGGAGGACATGTTATTATTAAAGCAACTGGGCAAAAATGTAATCTTGATGAATTTATAGAGAAAATAGTGATAGAAAAGCCAATACAGTCAGAAATTATAAAGATGGATATCATGAATTTATCCTATTCATTTGAAAAAGCATTTCATATTATATCCAGTAAGGGTAACCAAAATGATATGGTGATCATACCTCCTGATTTACCAGTATGTAAAAGATGTTTAGAGGAAATGCAAAGTCAACATAACTTAAGGTATGAGCATCCTTTTATTAGCTGCACGGACTGTGGGCCAAGATACAGCATTATTGAAAAGGTACCTTATGATAGAGAAGCAACATCTATGAAAAACTATACAATGTGTCAAGTGTGTAATGAGCAGTACATGAATAAAGAAGATCGAAGGTGTCATGCACAAACCATCTCATGTCTAAACTGTGGTCCTTATTTATTATATAAAAGTGCACATAAGGAAGAAATGACTAATAACAATGCCTTTAATAATGCAGTAGATGATATCTTAAATGGTAAAATAATTTTTATTAAAGGAATAGGGGGCTATCATTTGTGTTGTACACCATTTGATAATGCTGTAGTTACTAAGCTAAGAAAGATAAAAAACCGAGAAAATAAACCGTTAGCAGTTATGTTTTTAAACAGTAGTGAAATAGAGAAATACTGTTTTATGACAAATGATGAGCATAAACTTATTGAGTCAAAACAAGCTCCTATAGTACTTCTAAAAAGAAAACCTTCTTGTATTTGTAATAGTGTTTATATGGATAGCAGTAAGTTAGGCGTATTTATTCCTTATACACCACTGCACTATATGCTCATAAAAAGATGTGGTCCTTTAGTTATGACAAGTGCTAATTTATCTGATAGTCCTATTATAAAGGATGATGATGAGCTATTTAAGAATTTTGAGATTATGAGGGATGGTGTACTATATCATGGGCGAAGAATATTAGTTGCTTTAGATGATTCAGTTACTCAAATAATTTCGGGAAACACTCAAATAATAAGAAGGGCAAGAGGCTATGTACCCATGCCAATTTATATAAATAATGAAGCGAAAATTAATAAAAAGCATATTATTGCAACGGGTAGTCATCAAAAAGTTGCATTTTGTCTAGAAAAAAATAATCTTGCATATTTGAGTCAATATTTAGGAGATATGGATAAAGAAGAAAATACAAAAAGATATAGTGAAACTTATTTTCACATGAAAAATTTATTTGCTGTTACCCCTGAATTAGTTGTATGCGATATGCATCCACAGTACTTTACGTCAGAGTTTGCAAAACAACTAAAAATACCTATTATAAAGGTGCAGCATCATCATGCACATATTGCTTCTGTAATGGCAGAACATAATTTAAGAGAAGTAATTGGCGTTGCCTTTGATGGCACAGGATATGGTGAAGATGGCTGCGTTTGGGGAGGGGAGTTTTTAGTATGCTCTGATAAAACTTATATTAGAGTAGCACATCTTAAGTATGTTACATTATTAGGTTTTGATGAGTCAATAAAAGATACAAAAAAAACAGCTAGTTGTTATCTTATAGCTGCGAATATCAAAGATGAAAGATATGATCAAAAATTGTGCATTATTGAATCCGCTATACAGCACAAGATTAATACATATACAAGCTCAAGTATAGGAAGACTTTTTGATGCTCTTAGTAGTGTATTAGGAATATGTGATTATAGTCACTATGAAGGGGAAGCAGCTATTCTGTTAGAACAATATGCACGAGAAGCACAAGAAAAGAATATTGTACCAGCTGATTTAAGTTTTATTCTAAGTCTAAGTGAAGATCATCATATCATCATCGATCAAATTGCATTTTTTGAAGAGGTGGCATCAAAAATAAGAAGAAATGATGGAGAAAGTATTTATACTCTTGCATTAGGTATACATAGGGCTATTTCAAAAATGATTCTTGACGTCATTGAGGTAATAAATGGAGAATATAACCTTAAAAAAATAGCCTTAAGTGGTGGCGTATTTCAAAATACAATTATATTAGAATATACAGAAAAACTTCTTAAAGAACATGGGTATAGCGTTTATATCAATAATGCAGTTCCAGCAAATGATGGAGGAATTGCATTAGGCCAAATTTATATTGGTATGCAGTATTAAAGGAGTGTAAAAATATGTATATTACAATGGCACATGGAAGTGGTGGTAAAGAGACCAGTGAACTAATTGAAAACTTGTTTGCAGAGTATTTTCATAATGAAATATTACTAGAAATGGAAGACGCAGCAGTATGTGAGACAAATGGCAAAATTGCATTTACAACTGATTCCTTTGTCATAGATCCACTAATATTTAGAGGTGGAGACATAGGGAAATTAGCAGTCTGTGGGACAGTAAATGATTTATTGATGCGAGGATCATACCCTAAGTATCTTACTGTAGGATTTATTATTGAAGAGGGACTAAAGGTTGAGCTTCTAGAAAGAATTGTTATATCTATGGCACTGACGGCTAAGCAAGCTGGTGTATTGATAGTAGCAGGAGATACTAAAGTGATCGAAGGGAAAGGTGGTTTATATATTAATACATCTGGAATTGGTTTACTTAATCAAAAGACATCAATAAGCTCATCCAACTGCAAAGAAGGAGATGCAGTACTATTATCAGGAACACTTGGAGAACATCATGCATGTATATTAGGGCATAGGATGAATATAGAGAGTAATATTTCTTCAGATGTGCAGCCTCTTAATAAGCCAGTATTTAATTTGCTTGAGCATAGTATCCGTATTAAGGCAATGCGTGATATTACACGTGGTGGGCTTGCCACCATACTTAACGAGTTAGCACAAAGGTCACAATGTGGTATGGATATTTATGAAGATAATATACCTGTTAATGAGGAAATTCAAGTATTTTGCTCGATATTAGGGCTTGATCCAATGTATATGAGTAATGAAGGAAAGTTTATAGTAGTCGTTGATAGAAAAGATACTGATACTGCTTTAGAACTCATGCATCAAACACTAGAAGGGAAAAATGCTACTTTGATAGGTTATATAAAAAAGGAAAAAGGTATTCGTTTAATTACGAAGTTAGGTGCTAGAAGAAATATTGATATGCTGTATGGAGAAAGTTTGCCTAGGATATGCTAATAATATGAAGTTGGAATGACGGGACTCGAACCCGCGACCTCTTGCCCCCCAGACAAGCGCTCTACCACCTGAGCCACATCCCAATAAAATCATGTTGCGACTTACGTTTATGTAAAGTCATAACATGATTTTAACTAAAATATGTAAAGTTGTCAAATCTAATTTCTTACTTTTACCTAATAATCAATGCTAGGAATATAAATTAATTGTCTAAAATTAACAAAAAATATACAATAATGAATGTTTTATTTTTGGACAAACTATAAAGAAAGAACTTAAATAAAAAGAATAATTAAAAAATGCTAAAGAGGTAAGTGATTAAAATGAGAATAATGACATTTAATATGCGTGCGGATAATGTACTAGATGTAAGAGATAGATGGAAGAAGAGAGCAGATATTGTATATAGTATGATTGAAAGATATAATTGTGATATTATAGGTATTCAAGAAGTTACAAATAAAATGTGTGAAGATTTATTTAAAAATTTGCCGAATCACCATATAGTTGGGACAACACGAACAAAAAAATTATTTGCAGAAGGCAATAATATTGTCGTTCCAAACAAACACAAAATTATATCACATAATACATTTTGGTTATCCAAGTCACCTGAAAAAGAAGGTAGTACCATATGGTATTCACTTTTTCCAAGAATATGTACAACAGCAATCGTAAAAATATATCATGATGTTCCAGTTAGAATCTATAATACACATCTTGATTGTTTACTTCCCAAAGCAAGAGACTATGGGCTTAAGATAATTTGTGAACATATCCAAAGCTATTATGAAAAAGAAAAACTACCTGTCATACTTATGGGTGATTTTAATGCAAAACCAAATAGTAACCTTATTCAAAATTTAATTAATGGTGCATATAGCAGTAAAAAATTTGTTGCAGTTCAAGATCATAATAAGACGTTATATCAACAAACCACCATGAGTATGTTTAGAGGCAAAAAAACAGGCATTCATATAGACTATATCTTTGTATCAGAAGATTTCAATATTATTAATACAGAAATAGGGGATTATCATAAGGGCAATAAATACCCTTCTGATCACTATCCTATTATTGCTGATATTGATCTAAATGTAGAGATGTTATAGTTTCACGAACAGATTGAATGAGCTTCTTTGAAGCAAGGGATAAATATTTATTTTTATTATAGATTAGGTTATAGGGATAAAATAATTGATTATCAGGAACCATTAGTTCTTTAATAATACCTAATTTAAGTTCTAACATAATAGCAGATTTAGGTATAAGAGCAACACCAAGATTAGCAATTACAGCCTGTTTGATTGCATCAATATTTCCTAAAGTTAGTCTAATTTGTTCAATAGGAGCATTGAGAGAATCTATAAAGGTTTTAGCAGTCCTAAAAAGTTGTGAATTAGATTCATGAACAATAAAATTTAAGTTTTTTAATTCACTGAGCGTTACATGTTCCTTTTGTGTGTATGCACAATCTAAAGATGCTGCGATAACAAGTGGATCTTCAATAAGTTTCTCAGTATAAATAGTGTTATTATAGGACATAACGCCACCATTTACAGCAAAATCCAAATAACCATTTTCAACCCGACGAGCAATTTCATCTGTAGTAGAAATATGTAAGTTAATAGTTACATTTGGATAGCTATTTTTAAAATGGCCAATAACTTGAGGCAATATATAAGTGCCAGGAGTATTACTGCCACCTACATTAATTACACCACTTATCTCTGTTCTTTTGTTAAGTAGTGTAGCTTCTGCTTCATCAAGTATATTAAAGATTTTCTGTGTATAAGTAAAAAGTGTCTTGCCATTTTCATTCAAAACAATTCTATTACCTATTTTATCAAATACTTTAAGTTCTAAACTTTCCTCTAATTTCTTTATTTGGATTGAAAGTGCAGGCTGACTGATGTGCAAAACTTCAGCAGCTTTTGTAAAGCTTTCATATTCTGCAACAGCATGAAACAATTTTAGATAATGTAGTTCCATATGAATCTCCTTATAATTGATTATTTAGATAAATATATAATTCTCATTTCATATTTTGGGCTATTTAGTGTGAATTCTTCTAAGAAAACAACATTTATATGAGAAAAATTAGATTTTTGGTTGTTACTTACTATAATAATACCACATCATATATAATATTTATAGTTTGGTTAATAAATATATATTTGAATTATAATATAGCTTCCAATATAATGTAAGTAGAAAAGTATAAATATAAATAATATAATTGGAGGAATAAATATGGATATTTCAATGTTACAAATAAGCGTTGCAGGTTTAGTTATTGTTGGATCATTTTTTGTATATATGAGAAATATTAGAAGTGAAATTAACTAATTATATTTAAGAAATAAATTTTTCTTGGAGGCTTAATATGTCCGAAGCATTTCTTATACCATTAGTTGTTTTTGGATTAGGATTTATTATTTCTTTTTTTATGGCTATTATTATCAGAGTGATTCTTGCAGTGATCAATAAGTTAACAAAAAAAGAACCACAAAATAACTAGAAAAAATAACACTTTACAGAAAGTTAGGGAAAAACATGGATATTCTAAATATATTTCAGGGGATCTCCACATTAATTGCACAATTTCAAGGAGAATATAAAATTGCCATTTTTAGAATAGTACTTATAATACTAGGAATTTTACTTGTGTACTTAGGCAGTAAAGGGATACTTGAGCCATTAATCATGATTCCTATGGGATTTGGCATGTCAGCAGTTAATGCTGGTGTCTTATTTTTAGAAGCAAATAAGACTGGTAATATTTTTATCGAACCTATGGTAAGTGAGACCAATGAATTGATGAATATATTGCAAATAGACTTTCTTCAGCCAATATACACATTTACATTTAGTAATGGACTGATTGCATGTATTGTATTTATGGGAATAGGTGTTATTACCGATATTGGATTTTTACTTAGATACCCATTTACAAGTATGCTTATAGCAATGTTTGCTGAGTTAGGTACTGTATTAACTTTCCCTATTGCCATTGCAATGGGACTTACACCAGGAGAGGCTGCAGCAGTATCAATGATTGGTGGGGCAGATGGACCAATGGTACTATACACATCTTTAATGTTAGCTAAAGATTTATTTGTTCCTATCACAATAGTAGCTTATCTTTATTTAAGTTTAACTTATGGTGGTTATCCTTACTTAATCCGCCTTCTTATTCCAAAGGAATTAAGAGGTAAAGAAGTTAAGGTAAGCAAATATCATAATATTACTTCAAAGGAAAAACTCATATTTGCTGTTATAGCAAATACATTACTTTGTTTATTGTTCCCTGTTGCTGCTCCATTATTTTTAAGTTTCTTCTTAGGAGTTGCTGTAAGAGAAGCAGGAATAGAAAAATATACTCAGTTAGTTGAAAGTGTATTTTTATATGCCGCAACATTCTTCTTAGGATTGATGTTAGGTGTACTTTGCGAGGCAAGCACTATATTAGATCCAAAGATATTAAAGCTCCTTGTATTAGGAATACTTTCTTTACTAATATCAGGTATTGGTGGTATTTTAGGAGGATATTTTGTATACTTTATCAATAAGAAAAACTTTAATCCTGTTATTGGTATAGCAGGGGTATCGTGTGTTCCTACTACAGCAAAGGTTGCACAAAAAGAAGTTCATAAAGTTAATAAACTAAGTTTCGTATTGCAATACGCAATGGGTGCTAATATTTGTGGTGTTATTACTACAGCAATTCTTACAGGAATATATGTAACATTATTATCATAGTAAACGATTTAAAACAAATGAGACTTTTGGGATTTCCAAAGGTCTCATTTGTTTTAAATCAAAATACATAAAAGGTTTTGTTTGTTAAATGACATAAATTATGCTATAACTTATAGAGAAATAAAACATCATATTTTAAGGGTGAATAAATTATGAATACAGTCAGAAGATTTGCTCAATATTATAAACCTTATAAACTGCTCTTTATCATGGATATGATCTGTGCGTTTGTACTTTCAGGAATAGATTTAGCCTTTCCCTTATTTGTACGCTTTTTAATGAATAATGTATATAGTTTATCAGACAAAAATACTATAGTTCACTATATAATCATTTTTGGAGTAATTTTATTGGTTATGTATGTTTTACGCTACTTTTGTCAATATTTTATTACCTCATGGGGTCATATCATGGGGGCAAAAATGGAAACAGATATGCGAAGAGATCTGTTTAAGCATTTACAAAAACTATCTTACTCATATTATGATGATATGAATACTGGAAAACTAATGTCTCGGATTGTTAATGATTTATTTGATATTTCGGAACTTGCTCATCATGGACCAGAAGATTTGTTTATTTCTGTTTTAAAATTAGTGGGGACGTTTGTTATACTTAGTGTGATCAATCTGAAGATGACACTAATTCTTATATTTTTTACAGCTATTATGTTATATTTCTCTTATTTCTATAATAAAAAAATGCGACGTGTTTTTGAAGTAAACAGAGAAAAGATTGCTTTAGTGAATGCAATTGCTCAGGATTCATTAGGTGGCATACGTGTTGTTAAATCTTTTGCAAATGAAGAGACTGAAATGAATAAGTTTGCAGAAGGCAATCAAGCTTTTTTAGCCACAAAATGTGAAAGTTATTATATTATGGGAAAATTTTTTAGTGGGAATAGCTTTTTTCAAGGACTTCTTTACTTAACTGTTATTCTTGCAGGAGGTTTGTTTATTTTGCAAGGTTCTTTAAATATCTTAGATCTTACGACCTATGTTCTCTATATTAATACATTTTTACAACCTATAGAGAAACTTGTCAATTTTACTGAGCAGTTCCAAAAAGGAATTACTGGCTTTGAAAGATTCTTAGAAGTGCTAAACACAGAGCCAGAAATAAATGATGAATTAGATGCAAAAGATATTGTAAACGTTCAAGGTGATATTCAATTTCATAATGTATCTTTTAGTTATAACGAAAAGGAAGATATACTTAAGGATATCAATGTAAAAATTGATGCAGGGAAAACTGTAGCAATAGTAGGTCCTTCAGGGGGAGGTAAAACTACATTTTGTTCATTAATTCCTAGGTTTTATGAAGTGACTTCTGGTTATATTACAATTGATAATCAGGATATAAGAAATCTTACCCAAAAATCATTAAGAAACGTAATCGGTGTTGTGCAGCAAGAAGTTTATCTATTTGCAGGAAGTATAAAAGAAAATATTTCATATGGGAAACCAAATGCAACAGATGAAGAAATTGTTCTTGCTGCCCAACAAGCACATATTCATGATTTTATTATGTCATTACCAGAGGGTTATGATACTTATGTAGGAGAGCGTGGCGTAAAACTTTCAGGTGGACAAAAGCAGAGAATATCCATTGCGAGAGTTTTCTTAAAAAACCCACCTATTTTAATACTAGATGAAGCAACTTCAGCTCTTGATAATGAAAGTGAAAGATATATACAAAGGTCACTAGAAGAACTTTCAAAAAATAGAACAACACTTGTTATTGCCCATAGACTGAGTACGATAAAAAATGCAGATGAAATTATTGTACTTACAGAAGAAGGCATTAAAGAAAAGGGCAAGCATAGTTATTTATTAAATAAAGATGGAATCTACTCCTATTTGTATAATATGCAATTTGAATTGTAACAATAATGTCACTAGATTTTTTATATATTATTAGTTAATATGGTAATAAGACATGATATGATTTTTGAAAGGAGTACTCATCATGAAATATAAAATATATATTATGCTGTGTGTTGTATTTTTATTTCAATTTTTAACAGGCTGTCAGAAAGATCCATTAGTGGAAGTGTCAAATCAAACGAGTGCGTTAACTACAGAAGCACAAACAGAAGAGAATATAGCACAAACAACAGACAATGTAACAACTGAAATACATAGTGCACAGATAATGGTTAAGGTATACCTTGGAAACTTAGATGAAGATAAGTTGTTTTATAAAGAAAAAGAGTTTGCTATGAATGAAAAAGAAAATTTAGAAACTTTTTTTACAAAAATACTTAAGAAAGAAATAGTTGAGACAGAAAATTTGGTGAAAGCTATTCCAAATGATGCAACTATTCAAAAAATAGAAGTAAAGGAAGATAAAGCTTATGTAGATATGTCAAAGGATTACCCTAATATGAATTATGGGAGCACAGGTGAATGGCTTGCTCTTCAAAGCTTAGCAAATACGATAGGTGATTACTATGGAGTAACTGAAGTAGTTGTTACAGTTGATGGGGATCCATATAGTTCAGGACACATCTTATATGAAGTAGGTGAGGGAATTAAGGTAATAAAAGAAGTAGAAAAAATAGAGTAATTCAATGAGGTTTGGGGGGTTATTATGTTAAAAAGTTGGGCTAAAAAGATTGTTTTTCTTATAGGTATTTATATATTAAGTGTTTCACTTGTTTATGCTCAGCCTATAGTAAAGAAAATAACTGTTAACAATACAACTTATAAAGTAACTTTTAATGAATCAATGGCTTTTATTAGTCGTGATGGCAGTGAAGCTGTTCCAATAAAAAGTGGAACTACTATTAGCAAACCTGGAACTTATTTTGTTTCTCTGTATGATGAGAATAATGGTTTAGTAGGCATTAATACTTTTACAATTCAAAATAAGCAAGATAAAGATAATTGGGTAGTAACATCAGAAGATCAACTTGAAGAAATATTTAAGTATGCGTTTGAAAACTATAAATCTACTATTGTGCTTCAATTTAAAACAGGTAAATATAATATAGATAGTATGCAAAAGTTAGTTTCTAATACATCAGATAGTGTTGCTGAAAAGTATCCCATGCTTGTTATAAGGTCTTGTACTTTTAGTATGATGGGGAATAATAACCCTATTGTTAAAGCACAAATACAATACCCACTAAAAGTTACAAATACACTTAGAACCTATGAAAATAAGACAAAATCTAAAATAATAGATATTCTGAATCATAGAGTTTTCCCAAAACAAAAAGATTATGAGATAGAACTAGCACTTTATAAATACTTAGTAGATAATGTGAAGTATTCAAAAACAGTGGAGAATGATCAAATATATATTACATCATCTCCTTCAACCCATACTATGTTTGGAACACTTATAGATCAAGTGGCAGTGTGTGATGGATATGCTAAATCACTTATGTATTTACTAAATTCATGTGGGATTCCAACAAAATTCGTAGGGGGCACTTCAGAGAATATGGGGCATGCATGGAACATAGTTAAAATACAAGGTAAATATTATCATGTAGATGCAACATGGGGAGATACTGATGATGAATATTCAGCAAGCTATTATCAATATTTCAATGAAAATGATGCCCATATGAGCCAAACACATTCGTGGGATATAACTAAATATCCAAAGACAGAAAGTAAAGAACACAATTTGTTATTCTTACCAGTCACTATCAATAATCTATACAAAGTAAGAAATTCAAATGAATTAGACAGTGTACTTAATGAGATCAAAACAAAAAAACAAGCCACGATTATTTTTTATAACTGCAGCACTGAGGGGTGGACAAAAGAGAAGGCTGCTAGCTATATAGTAAATGCTCTGAATACGGGCATTAGGTATCAGTATGATGAAAAATATGATTGCCTTGCAATTACTTACTCTGCTTCTTAATATAGAATCTACATTTAAATATTTCTTCTATAAATAAAAGTGCCCATATAATGGCACTTTTATTTTGACCAATTGATGGTACTTTTGCAATAGGGACAGATAAATTCATCAGATGGTTTAGCATTAAGCTTTAATAGATTTGCGTTAGAATAGTATTCACCATCACTATAAACTGGAGAATAAAAGGTATTTGCTATATATTCTGGACCTAATATATCATAGCCACAGTTGGTGCAGCGTGTAGCTTCGGACATGAAAATCTTCCCTTCTCAAAGTGTATTATATTTACTAATACTTTTAATATCTGCAAAGTAAAATATTTTATACATATTTTTAGTTTTACTTCCTATTATTAACAGTATAGTTGTGACATTTTTTCACAAGCTATAAATATAAACATTTTAGGAGGTTTTATTATGAGAAAAATAAGAATAAAAATACTTACTATAGTACTTACAATACTCGCTATTCAGAGTAGTTGTTTTGCGTATGAAGGTATTTCTGGTAACACCTTAAAAACAAGTTCAAACTCAGCTTGTCTGATGCAGGAGAAAAGGAGATTTGCACTTAATAATTTCATAATAATTCAGACCACTTTAGAGAAATTAGGTATTCCAAATGATGAACTTGAAACACTCATTAAACAAGGGAAAAATCTGGAGCAAGTACTTAAAGAAAAGGACATCCCTGTAAGAAAGTTTAAAAAAGAAGTACTTAAAGAATACTATAAGGCTGTGGATGAAGGAATAGATAACAAACTCATTACACCTGAAGAAGGAAAAAGACTGAAATCAGCTATTAAAGAGACCATAAAAGGGTGGTTGCCTAAAAATAAATAATAACATTTTAAAGATCATAAAATTAAATTTATGGTCTTTTTTTAGTCATCACATACTAAAATTATATAGAGAAGGGTTAAAAAAGAGTTGATATTCCCATAGGCAAAGAATATACTGATATGGTATAATAACTAAATGGGAAATAAAAACAATTAAAGCGCCAGAACTTAAAAAATATTTTAAGTTGACGAGGGATAGAGTGATCGATAATTCGGCGGATGCTCTATAGGTATCACAGCCTAAAAGAACAGACAAAATCAAGGGGCGACCTTTGAAGCAAATGGTTCTTAGTGAATTTCCCAGCTCTAAATTTATGTTTTTATAATTTAATAATGGGAGGTTTATTTGTTATGTGCGGAATTGTTGGGTATATTGGAAAAAAAGGTGCGTCAGAAGTTATTTTAAGTGGATTATCAAAACTAGAATACAGAGGTTATGATTCATCAGGAATTGCAGTTGTAAACAAGTCGAGTAACATTGTATGGGCTAAAAAAAAGGGAAGACTAAGTGTACTTGAGGAGATACTTGCTAAAGAGCCTATAGAAGGTAATATTGGGATTGGGCATACGAGATGGGCAACACATGGCGAACCATCAGATGTCAATTCACATCCTCATCTCAATCACAATGATACTATAGCAGTAGTTCACAATGGTATTATTGAAAACTATATGGAATTAAAAGAAATGCTTATAGAAGAAGGTTATGTATTTCATTCAGAAACAGATACAGAAGTCGTTGTACACCTAATTGATAAATATTATAAAGGAAACCTTTTAGAAGCAGTTTACTTAGCAGTTTCATGCCTTAGAGGAGCATATGCATTAGGTGTAGTATCTTCTAATCATCCAGATGAACTTATAGCTGTAAGAAAAGAAAGCCCACTGATTGTAGGCGTAGGAGAAGATGAATACTTTATTGCATCAGATGTGCCAGCTATTTTGACAAATACAAGAAATGTGTTTTATATTGAAAATGGTGAAGTCGTGTATATAAAGGGTAACGAATTAACAATATATGATGAGCATCATAATGTAGTAAAAAAAGAAATGAAGACAGTAGAGTGGGATATTGAAGCTGCATCTAAGAGTGGCTTTGAACATTTTATGCTTAAAGAAATATATGATCAGCCACAAGCAATTAAAGATACCCTTCTAAGAAGATTAGATGGTAACAGGATGATCCATCTTGATGATATTACAATGAGTAAAGAGCAACTTGAAAGAATTAATAAGGTTTATATTGTAGCTTGTGGAACTGCTTATCATGCGGGACTTGTTGGAAAATATGCAATTGAAAAATTAGCTAAGATCCCTGTGGAAGTTGATATCGCATCAGAGTTTAGATATTCTGATCCATTTATAGATGAACGTACGCTTCTTATTGTTGTTTCACAATCTGGAGAAACTGCAGATACCCTAGCAGCTATGAAACTTGCTAGGAAAAACGGAGCAAGGGTACTTGCAATTACTAATGTGGTTGGGTCTTCTGTAGCTAGAGAAGCAAGTGATGTGTTTTATACATGGGCAGGTCCTGAGATTGCTGTTGCTTCTACAAAAGCATATACAGCACAGATGATAGCATTTTATATGATAGCACTTGAATTTGCACATAAGAAAGATGTTATATCATTACAGAAATATCAAGAGATTATTAATAGTATAGAGGCTTTAGCTCCACTAGTTTCTAATATACTTGAAGAAAAAGATAAAATTAAAGAAGCAGCAAAACATATCAGTCAATCAGTAAATGTATTTTATTTAGGTAGAGGCGTAGACTATACAACTGCTAAGGAAGCAGCTCTTAAGCTCAAAGAAATTTCTTATATTTATACAGAAGCTTTTGCTGCTGGAGAATTAAAACATGGGCCAATAGCTCTTATAGAACAAGGTACTCCTGTATTATGTGTCGTAACCCAATCTGCCTTAGAAGAAAAGATGATCTCAAATATTAAGGAAGTTAAAGCAAGAGGAGCTTTCGTGATTGCTATTACCAAGCAAAGTAGTAGAGAAGTAGCAAAAGTTGCTGATGCGGTGATTTATATACCTGAGGCAGAAGATCTTCTGATGCCTGTAATTTCTGTTATTCCAACACAACTTCTTGCATATTATGCATCTATAGCACGAGGAAATGATGTTGATAAGCCAAGAAACCTTGCTAAATCAGTTACTGTTGAGTAATATACAAATAGCCTTAAGAAATAATTATGCCAAGGTGGGGACAGCTGTTTAACATGGTGTGTTATTCCGTAGAAGAGCTGAAGGAAAAGTCCGTGAGGGTTTTCCGAAGGATGACTTAATTGATGAATGTAAAAAATCTGATACTAAAACATTGGAGGCATTAAGATCTCTAAAAGATTTTATATATCCATAAGATGCAAATAAGTAAGACATTGCCCCCGTAGGTGTATTAAGTACAATCTTATTCCTACGGGGGTAATATTTATATCTTATCAGTCTATTTTTCTTACCACTGAATGACGCCTCTGATTTTTTAATTGCATCAAAGATTAGATTGGCATCGATAATGATTATCATAAATGGATCTTCATAACAACTTAATTTTTTGTTGCTAGTATAAATATAATAAAATTGCTATGTTGATTTAATAAAATTTTATGGTACTATATAGAGTAACAATAGTAATAAATTATTTTTTTGGAGGAATTTTAATGCAAGTAGAACCTGAACCGTCGAATATAACTTCACAGCTAATTATAATAGCTATTTTAACATTTATTAATGCATTTTTTGCGTTAGCAGAGATGGCAATGTTGTCACTAAACAAAAGTAAGATAAAACTTCTTGCGGATGAAGGGAATAAAAAAGCTCAAATTCTAATAAAACTTACAGAAGAGCCAACAAAGTTTTTATCTACAATACAAGTTGGAATTACTTTTTCAAGTTTTTTATCTATTGCTTTTGCATCAGCTGGTTTATCAGATGATCTCGGTTTTTTCTTAAGAACATTAGGTGTGCCTTATAGTAGTGAAATAGCATTAATTGCAATTACTATTATGTTATCTTATATCATATTAGTATTTGGTGAATTATTCCCAAAGAGAGTTGCATTGCAAAAATCAGAGACTATTGCCATGTTTTTGGCACACCCTATACGTTTCATTTCTAAAATAATGAAACCTTTTGTGAAACTTCTTTCAATATCCACAGATAGCTTAGTATTTTTAGTTGGGCTAGATAAAGAGGATATTGAACAGAAGGTATCAAAAGAAGAGATCAAGACTATGGTAGAAGTGGGACAAGAGCATGGAGTGATCAATGAAACGGAAAAAGAAATGATTGATAGTATCTTTGAATTTGATGACAAGCTAGCCTATGAGGTTATGACACCAAGAACTGATGTATACTTAATTGATATAGATAGACCTTTAAGTGAATATGTAGATGAATTAATATCTGAGAAATATTCGAGGATACCTGTTTATGAGACAGAGCATGATAATATTATTGGTATTTTATACATGAAAGATTTCTTAGTTGAATCTAGAAAACATGGGTTTGAAAATGTAAATATTAGAAGCATACTCCATAGACCCTATTTTGTACCAGAAACAAAGAATATTGACGAGCTATTTAAAGAGCTTCAGCTAACTAAAAAACACTTAGCAATACTCATTGATGAATACGGAGGATTTTCAGGAATAGCCTCTATAGAAGATCTTATTGAAGAAGTTATGGGTAATATTGAAGATGAATATGATGATGATGAGCCTCATATTATGAGAGTCGATAATAATACTTTTATAGTAGATGGAATGCTTTCTATAGATGACTTTAACGAGTACTTTCATGTAAATATTGAAAGTGATGATTATGATACAATTGGTGGATTTACAATAAATCTTCTCGGACATATACCTGAGACTACTGAAGAAGAGAACCTTCACTATGAAAACTTAATATTTAAGATCGTAGAGGTTAAGGAAAAGAGAATAGAAAAAATAAAGGTATGTATACAGAAAGAGGTTTAGTTTTCTCTTTATTTATATTTTATATAAAGAGATTTTATTAGGAGTGAGCATATATGGATTCAAGTAGCATAGGACAAATAATCGTGTTAGCGGTTTTATTATCTTTTTCTGCATTATTTTCAGCATCAGAAACCGCACTTATGTCTTTAAGTAAGATAAGAGTAAGAAATATGGTTGAAAATAATGAAAAAGGTGCAAAGGCAATTAGTAATTTAATAGAAAATCCTAACAAACTACTCAGCGGAATTTTGATAGGAAATAATATGGTTAATATAGGGGCATCTGCTTTAGCAACAAAACTAGCAATGGACTTTTTTGGGAGTGCTGGAGTTGGTATTGCTACTGCTGTAATGACAGTACTTGTTCTTATTTGTGGTGAAATAACACCAAAATCACTGGCAGCAAATAATTCAGAAAAGGTTGCTTTTAAAGTATCAGGGTTAATATCATTAATTTTAAAGATACTAAGTCCTATTGTTATAGTATTTACTTATGTAACTAACTTTATTATTAAGCTAATTAGTGGGAATCAGAGTAGTTATAAACCACTTATAACAGAAGATGAATTAAAAACTATGGTTGATGTCAGTCATGAAGAAGGTATACTAGAACTTGAAGAAAAACAAATGATACAAAATGTATTTGAGTTTAACACACTTAAAGCAAAAGATGTCATGACAAAAAGGCAAGATATAGTTGCAGTAGATATAAAATCTTCCTACCAACAAATTAAAGAAACCTTTGTTAAGGAAAAATTTTCTAGGATTCCAGTATATGACGCAGATATTGATAACATTATAGGTATGCTCTATGTTAAAGATTTATTTTACTATGATGATACGAAAGATTTTAAAATTGATAAGTATATTCGAGATGTTCACTATACTTTTGAAAACAAGTCAATAACTGAGCTCTTTTCAAAGATGCAAAAAGATAGAATTTCCATGTCAGTTGTACTAAATGAATATGGAGGAACAGAAGGGATTGTTACTACAGAAGACTTAGTTGAAGAGATTATTGGAGATATTGTTGATGAATATGATGAACACATGAGTAATATTGAAAAAATAAATGATAAAGAATTTTTAGTTATGGGGATTACAAGACTTGAAGAACTTAATGAAAAAATTGGTGTAAACTTTGAGTCAAAACATGTTGATACTATAGGTGGTTATATAACAAAAATGCTAGGAAGATTCCCAAAAAGTGGTGAATGTATTGATATTGATGAAGTGAAATTTATAGTAGAAAAGCAAGGGAAAAACAGAATAGATAAATTAAGAGTCAAAATGGATTAAGCAAGAACTAAATAGTATGAATGAGTCAGTAAGATGCCTTTCTAGTAATTATAGAAAGGCATCTTATTATGTATTTATCTAAACTGTAACGAATTTACATTCTAAGGCATAGCATAAATTGTAATATTCAATTTTGGAGGTTATTATGCATCCACATCAATATCAGCGTCCTTTTGTAAATAGAAATTCTTTGAAATATAGAAAAAATATGAATATGTATATGCAACGAAGAAATGCTATAGCTTATATATTTGGAGGACCATTAGCTCCTAATATTAGTGGCGTTGTAATATTTTCAGAGGCTCCAGGAGGCACTGAGGTGTCGGTTGAAGTCAATGGACTTCCAGCTTATAAACCAGTAGAAAATGGACAGCCACCAATAGGACCTCATGGATTTCATATACATGAAAAAGGGATATGCTCTGCAGGAGATCCTAATGCCCCATTTATGGCTGCTGGAGATCATTGGAATCCAACTAATCAACCTCATGGTAACCATGCTGGAGATTTACCTGTTCTTTTTTCAAATAATGGTTATGCAAGAATGAGCTTCTTCACAAATAAGTTTAGTGTATCAGATGTTATAGGTAAAGCTGTAATTATACATCAAAATCCTGATGATTATAGAACTCAACCTTCAGGAGCATCAGGTAAAAGGCTCGCATGTGGCATCGTTGAACACATTTAAGGTCATACAAGAAAACAATACTGTAGAAAATATTCTTGATAAATAAGTATTAGAACTTAATAAAATATAACAGAACTTGTCGATAGACAAGTTTTTTTGAAAAAAATTGAGCTGAAAGAACACATTAATTGAGGGCATATGTGAAAGGACAAGTAGAAATATGATAAAATTAGAGAATAAGATCAAAGGAGAAAAAAATGGAAATTTATAGCACACAGCAGTACTATGTAAAAGAATCACTTGCTTTAGCAGTAGAAGAATATCATTTGGAATGTACAAAATGCCCACAATTAGCGAAACGGAGCTTTGAAAAAGAATTGGAAGAAATTATTCAAAGACTATTTGAAAGTAAGTATGGGAAAGTGGCTGTTGAAAATGGAAAGGTTATGGGGTACTTGGCTTATGAAGGACCTTGGAATGGATTTCATGGGAATGTAAAAGGTGCATTTTCTCCATTAGGAGGAAGTACATTTGTAGGTGAAAATAGAAAAATACTTGCCACAATGCTATTGCAAGAAGTTACAACAGACTTGGTGGCTGATGGAGTATGTAGTTTTGCATTAAGTAGATACGCTCACGATGAAGAAGTTGGCAAATCTTTAGTCTTGAATGGATTTGGTATTAGGTGTAGCGATGCTATTATGAAACTCAGCTCGCGTGCCATCATAACTGATTTAAATGAAGAGATTAGATTTAAGGAGCTAACGAATGATGATAAAAGCGTAATATTTAACTTAAGGAAGAAACTCATAAAACACTTATGTGGTACACCAACATTTTTCCCTACAAATATAACTGATTATAATAATTGGTTTGAAAATGATGGAATTAGAGTATTTGTAGCAAAAGAAGAAAACAGGATCATTGGGTATATGGCATTAGATACGGAGGCAGAAACTTTTGTTTCAAATAGCGATAATATCTATAATAATTGTGGAGCATATGTTAATAAAGAATATAGAAGTAAAGGTATAGCTCAGCAGTTGTTAGAATACATACGAGAAATAGCCATGAAAGAAGGAAAGGAGTATTTAGGTGTTGATTATGAGACATTAAATCCTACTGCTCTTAGTTTTTAGAGTAAATACTTTGATAATTATACTTATAGTTACATAAGAAGGATTGATGAAAGAGTGCTTGGCTATGAAAAATATTTAGAAAGTCACATTTTTATTACTAAATAAACAATATAAAAGCATTTTTATGATCGACACCAGGGGGCGTAATTATGCCCCATAAATATATTTGTTTTTTGAATATAATATTGTAAATTATAGGCCAGTTCTAATCAATAACACTCTAGAAGCGTCATATCCATCCTCTACAACTATGCTTGTGATGTGTATCATGCCTACTACTATGATACAAATACATCGTTTCATTCAAAATAGGATGTTAAAAATCGTTGTCAAAATATTTCTTGGTGTTTTTACTTTTTTATGATCGTAACACGTATATTATCAGGGGTTCATTGGTTTACAGATATTATAGGGGGCTTGCTACTAAGCTGTACGCTTCTTATGCTATACCGTTCAGTCAATATGTATATTGATGCAGCACATATCAAGAATATAAATAAACTTGAATAATTTTGAGAAATAAAATGAGAATGTATATTTGATAAGAATTGTTATTAAATACAGTTGAAAAAAATATAGAAATATGAAATAATAGTGGTATATCTAGAATGAACAATGTAAATATTATAACTTATGCTATGTGAATTGTTGAAAGAGAAACAACATTTACTATTATACAAGTTGTATAAGTTAAATATTTAAATTGATTCCCTATACATTATTAAATTTAGGAGGAATATTAGATGAGTAAATTATATGATAATTTAAATGAACAAATGAACTTTGAATTAGAATCAGCTTACATTTATGCAACAATGTCAGCTTATTTAAGTGCACAAAATATGCAAGGGATGACGCATTTTATGGATGCACAAGTAAAAGAAGAAATGGCTCATGCTGCTAAAATTAAAAAGTTCTTACAGGAGACAGGATATGGTATAAAATATCGATCTTTAAACCCTGGAGACGGTCAATTTGATTCTATTGAGGATGTATTTAAAAAAGCTTTGGCACATGAAAAGGTGGTAACCTCAAATATCCATAAATTAGTAAAGCAAGCAAGAGAAGAAGAGGAACAAAGAGTACTGAATCTACTTGCATGGTTTGTAGACGAGCAGATTGAAGAGGAAGATACTTTTGGTACTCTCGTAGAGAGGTTAGAACGCATTAATGGTCAATGGAATGGTTTGTATATTCTCGATAAAGAGCTTATAGCTAGGTAATCAACGAATAGAAACCTTATAATGCGTGGATATTAAATCAAATTCTATAAAGTTGGAGCATATAGGCGTATTTATGAACTATATTCTCCAGCTTTTTATTTATTTGTCTATCTTTTTTATCTTCCCTATTCACAATTTAATATTTTTATGCATAAACTATAGAATTTAACATAAAATAAAAAAGTAACAATATATTATATTGAAATAAGCTATATACTAACCTATTTGTTGACAAATTCAAAGAAGAAAATAATAAGGTCATGCTTAATTAGTACTGTAAGAGACTCTTAAAAAGTGATGTCATACGTGACATTGCTTATTTTATTATATAAGGGAGATAAAATTATAAAATGAGTAATACTATTGATAAAAACAAAAGTAACCATACAAATGAAAATATAAGTGATCAAGGTTGGAACTTTGATAATAGCTATACACATCTTCCAAACAAATTTTTTACAGAGTTACAGCCTACATCAGTAAAATCACCAAGACTAATTATATTCAATAATCTTTTGGCTAAGGAGCTTGGCCTTAATACAAAGCAGTTAGAAAATTGGCTTGGAGCAGAAGTCTTTTCAGGGAATCAAATACCTAAGGGGTCGATACCTATTGCACAAGCTTATTCAGGACATCAATTTGGATACTTTACAATGTTAGGTGATGGTAGAGCTTTACTTCTAGGAGAGCAGATAACCCCTAAAGGCATACGTGTAGATATTCAGTTGAAAGGTTCAGGAAGGACACCATATTCTAGAGGAGGAGATGGTAAGGCAGCACTTGGTCCAATGCTACGTGAATATATTATTAGTGAAGCTATGTATGGGCTAGGAGTCCCTACAACACGAAGTTTAGCAGTAGTAACTACTGGTGAAAAGGTAATGAGAGACAATCAGTTGCCAGGTGCCGTTTTAACACGTGTGGCTACCAGCCATATTAGAGTAGGAACCTTTGAATACGCATCACATTTTGGAACTATGGAAGAACTTAAAAGCCTCGCGGATTATACTTTAAATAGACATTTTCCATGGTGTGAAGCTAGCGAGAATCAATATCTTAGTTTACTTAAAGAAGTAGTTAAATATCAAGCAATGCTCATTTCAAAATGGCAGTTAGTTGGCTTTATCCATGGTGTTATGAATACAGACAATATGGCAATTAGTGGAGAGACCATTGATTATGGACCTTGTGCGTTTATGGATACTTATAATATCAACACAGTATTTAGTTCTATTGATACTTATGGAAGATATGCTTATGGTAATCAGCCCAAGATAGGGGCATGGAATATTGCAAGATTTGCAGAAACTTTATTACCACTTATTCATCATGATCAAGATAAAGCTATAAAGCTTACACAAGAGGCAATAGATTTCTTTTGGATACAATACAAAGAATATTGGCTTAAGGGGATGAGAGCAAAGCTCGGACTATTTCATGAAGAATTAGAAGATGAAACAATAATTAATGAATTGCTTTTTATAATGCAAAAATATCAAGCTGACTATACAAACACATTTCTTGCTCTGACTTTTAATAAGTATGATGACCTAAGTTTATTTAATTCTGATGAATTTTCTAAGTGGCATATGAAATGGATGAGCAGAAGAGAAAGACAATCTGAGTCAGAAGAATCATCTCATAAACTTATGCTTAGTAATAATCCTGCACTTATCCCAAGAAATCATAGAGTAGAAGAGGCACTTGCTGCAGCAATGCAAGATGATTATACCGTCATGAAAAATTTTTTAGTTGTTTTGGCAAATCCTTATGAACATACAGAAAAACAAGCTGATTATTCTGTAGTAGAAAACTCTTCAGATTGTCGTTATAGAACCTTTTGTGGAACTTAAGGCGGATTATTTGTTTAGTTTTCATATTGTAATCAATTTCTATATATAGTATGCTACTATATATAGCGTTCACATATTATATTTTTAGTAACCCTATGTGAATTCGTAATTAAGTTTATTATGAAAAGTATTTATGAAAATAGTTGAATATTCGGTAAGATATGTATAGAATAATAATATAGAATGCTATTCAAATGAATTCTAGACTAACAAAGTTCAATTTGGGGGAATAAGAATGAGTATAGATGAAGCATTTGAAGTATTGGGGCTGACTATCGATGCGTCTGACAATGAAATAAAAAAAGCATACCGTGAGCTAATCAAAAAATATCATCCTGATAGTAATGGTGGAGACAAATATAAGGATGAGCTTCAGCTTGTGCAAGAAGCCTATGAAATAATAAAGTACGAATATGAAGCAATATGCGAGCTTCGTGAGGAATATAAAAGGCTAAAAAAACAGCAAGAACAAAAAAGACGAAGAAAATCGACTGAACGCTTAGCACCAAGTCTCAAAACAGAAGAACAAAGAAAAGAAAGAGAAAGACGTGAGGAAGAGGCAAAACGCCAAGAAGAAGAGAAACTTCACGAAGAAGAAAGAAAAAGGCAGGAAGAAAAAGAACGTGTAAAACAGAGAAGTGAATATAATGAGCAAAGAAGAAAGCAGTATGACCAACAAAGAAAAAGTCAATATGAAGAAGAAATAAAACAAGAGCGATATACATATAACACGATTGTACCAGGTTATGATAAACGTAGTTTTGCATCTGGTGGAATTATTGGTTTTATTACAGCACCCTTTAGGCTTACTCTATTTATTTTGTCTAAAATTAAGGATTTAATTGTATGGATATTTGGAGGCCTATTTAAAGTAATAATGAATATATTAGATAGTATATCCGAGGTAGTTTCTGCAATAAGTAAGATTGTTATTGTAGGCGGTGTCTTATGGGGTGGTTACTATTTTATAAATGGTAAAGAAATAATATTCAATTTATCATGTAGACCAGTGTTAACTGTAACTATAGGTGTTATGGCTCTATTGATATCAGAGATCATCATAAGACTTAAAAAAGTTTTAGAGTAATTATATGAAATAAGAAGTTTTCGATAAAAGCTTAAAGATACCTTTATAGTTTCTTTAAGCTTTTTATCTATTACATAGAATAGTTGACGGCTTTTATAATACTAAATTGATAAGAGGTATGGGTAAAATGGAAACCTTACGAGGCGTAGTTGAACGTATTACTTATGCAAACGAAGATACTGGATACAGCGTAATAAAAATAAGAGCTAAAGGATTTATAGAACTTATAACAGTAACTGGCAATATGGCTTGTGTAAATATTGGGTCTGTTATAACTATAAAAGGAATATGGATCAATAATCCTAGATATGGCAGACAGTTTGATGCAAAAGAATGGGAAGAGTCTCTTCCAGCTAGTATTTATGGAATAGAAAAGTACCTTGGAAGTGGATTAATTAAAGGAATAGGGCCCATTTATGCAAAAAAAATTGTTAACCATTTCATGAAAGATACACTTAATATTATTGAAGAAGAACCTAATAGGATAATAGAAGTGCCTGGAATTGGGAAAAAACGTGTTGAAATGATAAAAAGGGCTTGGCAAGATCAAAAAGAAATAAAGAATATTATGATTTTCTTGCAAAATTATGGAATTTCTACTTCTTTTGGGGGAAGAATTTATAGAGTTTATGGAAACGAAAGTATTGATATTCTTATGGAAAATCCTTATAGACTTGCGGAAGATGTATATGGTATAGGTTTTAAGACAGCAGATAGTTTAGCTTCTAAAATGGGGATAGATAAAGAATCCTTTCAAAGGTGTCGCAGTGGAATTTTTTATACGCTGAGTCAGCTTTCAGAAGAAGGGCATTGTTATGCATCTGCTGAGCAGCTAATTGCCAAATGTGTAGAAATATTAGAGATTGAAGAGGCCAAAATTATCATGACGATTGATCATCTAATATTGGAGAAGGAGCTCATTAAAGAAGCTCCAGATAAGATCTATTTGCCTCCTTTTTATCATAGTGAATGTGGTATAGTAAGAAGGTTAAGACAAATTATTCAAAGTAGTACACGTAAAAAAGTATCAAATAGCCAAATATTTTTAGAAGAGATAGAAAATAAAGGACATATCATCTATGATGAGGTACAGAAAGAAGCGATTAGAAAAGCAGAAGCTTCAAAAGTGATGGTATTAACAGGAGGGCCAGGTACAGGGAAAACAACAACAATACATGGGATTATTGGTTTGTTTAGGCATTCTGGAATGGACGTTATTTTAGCAGCTCCTACAGGTAGAGCAGCAAAAAGATTAAGTGAAGCTACAGGTATGCAGGCAAAAACTATTCATCGTTTATTAGAATATAAACCACCAGAAGGTTATAAAAAAAATGAAGATAATCCTCTAGACGGAGATGTTCTGATACTTGATGAAGCTTCAATGATTGATATTATCCTTATGTATCATTTGCTTAAGGCTGTTGCTGATCATATGATTATCGTAATAGTAGGAGATATTGACCAATTGCCATCAGTAGGTCCTGGCAATGTCCTTCAAGATTTTATTGCATCAGAAGTAATACCTACTATTAAACTCCAGCGTATCTTTAGACAAGCTATGGGAAGCAAAATTATTACTAATGCACATAAAATTAATAGTGGAGAAAATCCTGATCTTAGTGGTGGATCAACAAGTAACTTTTTCTTTATTTCAGAGGAAGAATCAAATAAGGTTATTGATACGATAGTAAATCTTTGTACAAAAAGACTTCCTAGCTATTATAATGTCAATCCTATAAAAGATATTCAAGTCCTAACGCCTATGCGAAGAACAGAAACAGGAGCAGCTAATCTTAATACTGTTTTACAGTCTGCACTCAATAAAAATAAGCTTTCTTTAAAACGAGGTGCAATAGAGTATAAGCTTTATGATAAGGTAATGCAAGTACGTAACAACTATGACAAAGAAGTATTTAATGGAGATGTAGGTTATATTTCCATCATTAATATTGAGGACCAAACTTTAAGTGTAACCTTTGATGATAGAGAAGTAGAGTATGAACTATTAGAACTAGATGAACTTGTACTTGCCTACGCTACAACCATTCATAAGGCACAAGGTAGTGAATACCCTATTGTTATTATACCCATTACTTTTAGTCATTATGTCATGTTGCAACGTAATCTGCTTTATACAGGGATCACAAGAGCCAAACAAGTGGTAGTTTTAGTAGGAAATAAAGACGCTATTTATACAGCCGTTCAGAATAACATAGTGAAGGATAGAAATACATTTTTAGCTCAGAGATTAAAAGCGGTAATATAGATAATATTTCCTTCTTTTTATAACTCAAGGATCGTGGCATACATTTTTCCCTTATATGCAGTATAAACTAAATATAAACTTCACATGATAAATTATTACTAACACTATGTGAATTCATTGTGGCTGTAATATATTTATGCGAGGAAGGAGCAATATGTCAGATGTAAATCTAAATAAGGTTTTTACTTTTTATGGAGAAGTACCACTTTCAGATTCTTTAAGAGAATTAATATCTCCAAATGAAACAGTAAGTTTTGTAATTAAGATGATTAGAGATATTGCCATTTTTACGACTAAGCGTATCTTAGTAGCAGACAAGAAAGGTATTACTGGTAAAAAGGTTGAGTACTATACAATTCCTTATAAAAGCATTGTGACTTATGCAGTAGAAACAGCTGGTACTTTTGATTTGGATTCAGAAATAAAATTAGCATTAAATGTCAAATATTCATAAGCTTTAATGTAAAGACAGTTACTTTAAAGCTAATTATTTTTTAATTTGATGATATCAGTAATAAATATGTAAAATTTTAGAAATACAGCATTATGATACTAAATAGCCAAAATGCCAAGGTCAAAACTTGTCGATATAGTGTAATAAAAAGGTATTATGTTATTTGTTTTTTGTTGATTTGTGCTAATTAAACAATTGATTGATTTTAAATAATATATTATAATTATGAAGTGATAAAAAATAGTATTAAGTATTTAGGCGAGTATAACAAAATAAAGAAGAAAGGATAAAGACATAATGAAGCCTAACGATTCATTATGCAAGGTGCAAAGATGGCAAAAGAGGTAATAGATGCTATTCGTGAAGCTGAATTAAAAGCTACGCAAATAGAGAAAGAGGCTATTAATGAGAAAAGTGCAATACTTCTTAAAGCAGAAGAAGAGGCCAATAAAATTATTTCTTCAGCAACTGAAGCGGCTCTTAATCAATCTGAAAAAGAATTAAAAAATGCACAAGTGCAAGGAGAATCATATATGGAAGCAGCCGTCTTAAGAGCAGAGAGACAGATTAGCCTCATGAAAGATGTTGTGCGGGAAAAAGAACAGGAGGTAATTCGTTTAATTCTTTCTGAAGTTATTGCTTAGGTCAACAAGAAATTAAAAAGGAGGTGTATATGTATGGCGGTGCTGCAGATGCAGCGTATTAATATATATGCCCTAAAAAATGATAAAAAACAAATACTAGAATTCATGCAACGTCTCGGCGTTGTTGAAATTACAGATACCCAAATAAACGATGAAGTATTTTATAAAGAAGATGTGTCTGAGAAAATTTCTATGCTTGAGAAATATATTAATTTGGCACAGGAAGCTAGAGGAATCCTTGACAAATATGTACCAAAGAAAAAAGATATGCTATCTGTATTAAAAGGTAAAAGTACATTATCAGAGGAAGAATATGAGCAGTTTTGCATAGAAAATGATCAAGCCATCACTATCGCAAGTGACATATGTGTACTTGAAAAGCAAATTGCAGAGCAAAAAGCAGAGATTTTAAAGTTGCAAGTAGAAAAAGAAACCCTATCTTCTTGGACCAATTTAGACATTCCGTTAAATTATAAAGGAACAAAATTTACCTCATCATTTATTGGTACATTACCAAGCCTTTGGACACTAGAGATGATTTATGAACAATTAGCAATAGAAATGCCTGTAAATGTTGATATCATCAGTGCTTCGCCCAACCAAACTTGTATTTTTGTTATTTGTATAAAGGAAAAGAAGGAAGCGATATTTGATCTTCTTAGAGGCATAGGATTTTCTTATATGGATGTCCATTCGGATAGTTCACCAAAAGATGAAATAGCTAAAATAGAAGCTCAAATTATAGCAACAAAGAAAGGGATTGAAGAAGCTGAAGAAAAGATTAAATCCTATGATAGTCAAAAGAATAAACTATTATTTTTAGAGGATTATAGTGCACTATGTTCTCAAAAATATGAAGCTATAGGGCATTTAATGCAAACAGAAAAAATATTTATGATCAGTGGTTACATTTCTAAAAATGAAGGCGAAGCTTTAAAAAGTGAGATTACTGAAAAATTTGAGGCCTTTATAGAATTAGAGGAACCAAATGAAGATGAAGACGTACCAGTACTATTACAGAATAATGGATTTTCTAAACCACTTGAAGGTATAGTACAAGCTTATAGTCCACCAGGAAAAAGTGAAACAGATCCGACTATGGTTATGTCACTATTTTACTATATGTTATTTGGCCTTATGCTATCAGATGCAGTCTATGGATTTATTATTGCCTTAGCATGTGCCATATGCCTTATAAAATACAAACATACCCTTGAGGCGTCTATGAAAAACACATTGAAGATGTATTTATATTGTGGTATTTCTACTATCTTTTGGGGCGTTATGTTTGGAAGTTACTTAGGAGATATTGTAGATATTGTTTCAGAAACATTTTTTGGCCAAAAGGTAAGCATTCCAGCTCTATGGTTTTATCCAGTAAATGAACCAATGCGTATGTTGGTATTTGCCATGTTAATAGGTGTCATCCATCTTTATACAGGTCTTGGTATGAAACTCTATGGATGTATAAGACAAAAAGATTATAAAGCAGTAATTTATGATGTTATTCTTTGGTTTATACTTCTTACAAGCAGTATCATGTTATTACTATCAGCACAAATGTTTGTAGATATTGCTGGTATTAGTTTTGTGCTTCCACCAAGCGTAGGAAAGTTGGCAGGTATTCTATTTGTTATTTCTTCTATAGGAATAACGCTTACAAATGGACGTGAATCAAGAAATCCATTTAAACGTTTCTTAAAAGGACTCTATGCATTATATGGTATTACAGGATATTTAAGTGACGTGTTATCCTATTCACGTTTGCTTGCTCTTGGACTTGCAACAGGTGTTATTTGTACAGTTATTAATAAAATGGCATCAATGGTTGCCAATGGACCTATAGGAGTGATTATTTTTATTATTATTTTAGTTTTTGGACATTTGATGAATTTAGCAATCAATGCACTTGGTGCTTATGTTCATACAAATCGTTTGCAATATGTGGAGTTTTTTGGAAAGTTTTATGATGGTGGAGGACGTATGTTCGAGCCATTTAAGAGTAAAACAAAATATTATAAGATTAAGGAGTAGATGAGTTATGGAGAATATGGGAATTGTATTAGCTTTATTTGGAGCTGCTTTGGCAGCACTTCTTGCAGGCATGGGTTCCGCTAGGGGCGTTGGTATGTGTGGTGAAGCAGCAGCTGGTGTTATCACAGAGGATCCTTCAAAATTTGGTAAAGTTCTGATCTTACAACTTCTTCCAGGTACACAGGGTATCTATGGATTATTAATTGCATTTATTACATTATCTCAAATAGGTGTTATAGGTGGTAATGCTGATGTATCATTAGCAAAAGGGTTATTATATTTTGCAAGTTGTCTGCCTATGGCAATTGTTGGTTATTATTCAGCGATCATGCAAGCACGTGCTTCAGTAGCAAGTATTGGCGTGGTAGCAAAAAAAGCAGAACAATTTGGTAAAGCAATGATTTTCCCAGCGATGGTAGAGACTTATGCAATTTTAGCACTTCTTATTTCTATCTTGGCAGTAACAGGAACTTCTGGTTTGAACATATAACAGTTAGGAGCGTATAGAATGGCTGAATTAGATAAAATAATAAAGCATATTGAGAACGATGCTGCTGCAGTTGCTTTAGCTATTCTCACTGATGCACAGAGTAAAGCAGAAGAAATGATTGCTACTGCCGAAGAGGATGCTCAAAACAGATGCCACGAAATCCAGAAGAAAACTGAAGCTGATATTGAAAATACTCTTAATAAAGCAGACTCTGCTGCACTCTTACAAGAAAGAAAGATGATTCTAAATGCAAAGCAGCAATTTATCAATGACGTTATTGAACGTGCTAAAATTTCACTTGCACAGTTGTCAAATGAAGACTATTTTAATATGATCAAGAAAATGATTAAGAAGTATGCACTGCCTAAGAAAGGAGAAATTATCTTTTCTCAATCAGATATAAAACGTCTTCCTGCTAATTTTGAAGCTGATTTACCTACTATTCTTTCGGAAAAAGAAGGAGCAGAGCTATTGGTATCTGATGAGACAAGAAAGATCGATGGGGGCTTTATATTGGTATATGGTGACGTGGAAGAAAATTGTTCTTTTGAAGCCTTATTTCTTGCAGCAAAAGAATCCTTGCAGGACAAAGTATATAAGTTCTTATTTAAATAGCATGCGGTAAGAAAGGAGGGAAGAATATATGGCTGATAAACTTTATACCTATGCAGTTGCACGTATCCGTTCCAAGGAATTAACCTTACTTACTCGGTCGTTTTTTGACCAGCTTTTAGCTTCTAAGAGTTATGAGGATTGCATGCGTCTATTAAAAGATAAAGGATGGGGAACACAGGGAGACGAAACTGCAGAAGAGCTTTTACAAATTGAACGTAATAAAACATGGGATTTAATACGTGAACTAATAGAAGATATGTCTGTGTTTGATACTTTTTTGTATGAGAATGATTTCCACAATTTAAAAGCAGCAATTAAAGAGATCTATATTAATAAGAAATTCGACAACATATATATTTCTCATGGAACAATAGATCCTAACATTATACAGCAAGCAGTAATAGAGCGTGATTTTTCACTTTTGCCTGAGTATATGCGTTTATGTGGTGAAGAAGCTTATGATGTGCAGCTCCATACAGGAGACAGTCAATTGTGTGATATTATTATTGATAAAGCAGCTTTAGAAACGATCTATAGAAAGGGTAAAGAGTCAAAAAATGAATTACTTGCTAAGTATGCACAGCTAAAAGTTGCTGCATCAAATATTAACATTGCTATACGTAGCCATAAAACAGGTAAAACAAAAGAGTTTCTAGAAAAAGCATTAGTAGAATGTGATACATTAAATAAAGACAGCCTAATTGAAGCGGTCCTAAATGGTGAAGAAGCTATTTACGATTATTTGGCGACTACAGTTTATCATGATGCTGTACAAGCAGTCAAAAAGTCTCCTTCTTCTTTCGAGAAATGGTGCGATAATCTGATTATAGAACATATAAAACCACAAAAGTACAATCCGTTTACTTTATCACCCCTTGCTGCCTATATCTTAGCACGAGAAAATGAAATTAAGTCTGTAAGGATAGTACTTTCTGGCAAACAAAATGAACTATCTGAAGAGTCTGTTCGGGAAAGGTTGAGGGAAATGTATGTATAAAATAGCTGTATTAGGTGATAGGGATAGTATATATGGTTTTGCAGCATTAGGACTAAGCATATATCCAGTCAGGACTTATGATGAAGCAGTAAAGATCTTAAGAGATCTTGTAGAAGACTCTTTTGCAGTTATTTATATAACAGAGTCTATGCAAGCACAATTAGAATCAGAAATAGATAAGTATCGCTTAAGACTATTGCCTGCAATTATACCGATTCCAGGAATATTTGGAAATACTGGAATGGGCATGCGTAATGTAAAAAAATCAGTAGAGCAGGCAGTTGGTTCGGATATTATATTTAATAATGAAAACTAACAAAGAAGGTGAATATAAAGATGAGCAAAGGCATCATAAAGAAAGTTGCCGGCCCACTAGTCATAGCTGAAGGTATGCGTGATGCAAATATGTTTGACGTTGTGCGTGTATCTAAGCAACGATTAATTGGTGAAATTATTGAAATACATGGTGATAAAGCTTCCATTCAGGTTTATGAGGAAACATCTGGACTTGGCCCGGGAGAACCAGTAGAATCAACAGGAGCACCGCTTAGTGTAGAACTTGGGCCTGGGCTAATAGGTAGTATTTTTGATGGTATTCAACGTCCCCTAGTAAATATTATGAACATTTCTGGAAATAATCTAAAACGCGGAATAGAAGTTCCAGCTCTCAACAGGGAGCAAAAATGGCATTTTACACCAACAGTGACAGTAGGAACTGTGGTTGAAAGTGGAGATATTATTGGTACTGTGTCTGAAACTGAAATTGTTCTTCATAAAATTATGATCCCTAATGGTACTAAGGGAACAATTGCATCCATTCAAGAAGGTGACTACACAATTACAGAGCCAGTTGCTGTTATTAAACATGAAGATGGTAGTTCAACTGAGATTACAATGATGCAAAAATGGCCTGTACGTGTTGGGAGACCTTATAAAGAAAAATTGCCTCCAGATATGCCACTTATTACAGGACAACGTACTATAGATACATTATTTCCTATTGCAAAAGGTGGCGTTGCTTCTATACCTGGACCATTTGGTAGTGGTAAAACAGTTGTTCAACATCAGTTAGCAAAGTGGGCTGAAGCAGACATCGTGGTTTATATAGGATGTGGTGAACGTGGTAATGAAATGACAGATGTACTTAATGAATTCCCAGAACTCAAAGATCCTAAGACTGGACATTCATTAATGGAGCGAACAGTTCTTATAGCAAATACGTCAGATATGCCAGTTGCAGCTCGTGAAGCTTCTATATATGTAGGTATTACCATTGCGGAATATTTTAGAGATATGGGTTATTCAGTAGCACTTATGGCTGATTCAACATCGAGGTGGGCAGAAGCACTTAGAGAAATGTCAGGTCGTTTGGAAGAAATGCCAGGTGAAGAAGGATATCCAGCCTATTTAGGAAGTCGTTTAGCACAATTCTATGAACGTGCAGGCAGGGTTATATCTACTGGAACTGCAGGCAGGGAAGGTGCCCTATCAGTAATTGGAGCAGTATCTCCACCAGGAGGAGATATTTCTGAGCCAGTATCACAAGCGACTCTACGTATTGTAAAAGTATTCTGGGGATTAGATTCAAATTTAGCCTATAGACGTCACTTCCCAGCTATTAATTGGCTTACCAGCTATTCTTTATATGTAAATAGCATGGAAAAGTGGTTTAATAGTAAGGTAGATCAAGATTGGATGAAGCTTCGTGCACGCATTATGCAGTTGCTCCATGAAGAATCTGAGTTAGATGAAATTGTTAAGTTAGTCGGTATGGATGCTTTATCTGCACCGGATCGTTTGAAATTAGAAGCTGCTCGTTCTATTCGTGAAGACTTCTTACACCAAGATGCTTTTCATGAAATAGATACGTATACAAGTTTAAACAAGCAATTTAGAATGATGCAAATTGTACTAGCATATTTTGATATATGCCTAGATGCTCTAAACAAGGGAGCTTCTATAGAGAAGCTAGTTAAACTACCTGTACGCGAAAAAATTGGACGTGTTAAGTATGTAGATCCAAGTAATATTGATCAAGAATATACTTATATCATCGATACATTAAATGATGAGGCTAATGAGTTATTGAAGGAGGAGGAGGCCTAATGCCAAAGGAATATAGAACCATTCAAGAGGTAGCAGGTCCTCTGATGTTAGTAAAAGGTGTTGAAGATGTTGCCTATAATGAACTAGCAGAAATTGAGCTAGCAAATGGTGAAAGACGTAGGTGTAAGGTTCTTGAAATTGATGGCGGGAATGCTCTTGTACAGTTATTTGAAAGTGCAACAGGTATTAACTTATCAAATAGCAAGGTACGTTTTTTAGGACGTAGTATGGAGTTAGGCGTTTCGTCTGATATGTTAAGCCGTGTGTTTGATGGACTTGGGCGTCCAATAGATAAAGGACCAGAAATATTACCAGAACAACGCTTAGACATCAATGGGCTACCAATGAATCCAGCTGCTAGAAATTATCCTCAAGAGTTTATTCAAACAGGAGTTTCTGCTATAGATGGATTAAATACACTCGTTCGTGGTCAAAAGTTACCAATTTTCTCAGCCAGTGGTTTGCCACATGCTGAGTTAGCAGCACAAATTGCAAGACAAGCCAAGGTAAGAGGCACAAATGAACCATTTGCGGTAGTATTTGCAGCAATGGGAATTACTTTTGAAGAAGCAAATTTCTTTACAGAGAGTTTTAAAGAAACTGGAGCAATTGACCGTACTGTAATGTTTATCAACCTTGCAAATGACCCTGCTATTGAGCGTATTGCTACACCTCGTATGGCTCTTACTGCAGCAGAGTACCTTGCTTTTGAAAAAGATATGCATGTCCTTGTTATCTTAACAGACATTACAAATTATGCAGACTCACTTAGGGAAGTATCTGCAGCAAGAAAAGAAGTGCCAGGACGTCGTGGTTATCCAGGATATATGTATACAGACCTTGCTTCATTATATGAAAGAGCAGGACGCCAAAAGGGTAAATCAGGAAGCATTACGATGATTCCTATATTAACTATGCCAGAGGATGATAAGACTCATCCAATCCCTGACTTAACAGGTTATATTACTGAGGGGCAAATTATTTTAAGTCGTGATCTTTTCAGGCAAAATATCACGCCACCTATTGATGTACTCCCATCACTTTCTCGTCTTAAAGACAAAGGTATTGGACAAGGCAAGACACGTGCAGATCATTCAGGTACAATGAACCAACTTTTTGCCGCATATGCAAGAGGGAAGGAAGCTAAAGAGTTAATGGTCGTACTTGGTGAAGCAGCACTTACAGATATTGATAAGCTTTATGCAAAGTTTGCAGATAGCTTTGAAAGAGAATATGTATCTCAAGGCTACTATAATAATCGTGATATTGAGGACACACTAGATATTGGATGGAAATTGTTATCCATACTCCCAAAAACAGAGCTTAAGAGAATTAAAGATGAATTTATTGATCAATATTATGGCAAATAGGTGTGACCTATGTTGTAAAAAACAGGAAGGAGGTGCTATTCTTGGCTAAGACACATGTTAATCCAACACGTATGGAATTAACCCGTCTCAAAAGAAAACTAGTTACCGCTATTAGAGGGCATAAGTTATTAAAAGATAAAAGAGATGAATTAATGCGTCAGTTTCTCGATCTCGTTAGAGAAAATAAAGCATTACGTGAAAAAGTTGAAGCAGGAATTGCAACAGCCAATAAGAATTTTGTTTTAGCACGATCTGCTATGTCAGATGAAGTATTGAATGTTGCATTAATGGCACCGAGACAAGAAGTACATTTAGAAATGCATACGAAAAATGTAATGAGCGTAGACATTCCAGTTTTTGAGTACAAAACAAAAACACCTGATGCTAATGATATATATTCTTATGGATTTGCATTTACTTCCAGTGATCTTGATGACGCAATCAAGTCATTACAAGATGTATTACCCGATATGCTCAGACTTGCAGAATGCGAAAAGTCTTGTCAAATGATGGCAGCAGAGATTGAAAAAACCAGACGCCGTGTAAATGCTCTAGAGCATGTTATGATTCCAGAAATGCAAGCAAATATTAAATATATTATTATGAAATTAGATGAGAATGAACGAAGTACTCAAATTCGTCTGATGAAGGTTAAGGATATGATGCTCGAGCAAGTGTATCATTATCAAGAAAGAAATAGTTCGTAAAAAGACATAAGCATGATATAATAAAACCTGTCATAAATATTATTAATACTATGACAGGTTTTATTATTTTAATTTATAAGATAATTATAAAAATGGAGCGTTTATGAAAAGAAAATTATTTTGTGAGATTAGTCCAATTACTTACAAAATTTCAGTTGTAAAGTGCCAGTTTCTAAGATATTTGGCTTGGATATTTGGAAATAAAACATATGCAAAAACTTTAAGTAAAGAGAAATTACCAGTAGTAGTGTATAAGCACAAATCATTAATAAGACGTACATTAGGAAATGTTGATGTGCAGCTACAAGAAAATAAAGCTATAAATTTAATAATAGCTGCACCTAAGATTAACCATATACTTATTAAACCAAATGAAACATTTTCCTTTTGGAAATTAGTAGGCAAAACAAGTAAGAAAAGAGGCTATAAAGAGGGGCTTGTTATTAAAGGAAATAAAACAGATAAAGGAATAGGTGGTGGTATGTGTCAATTTACTAATTTAATTCATTGGATGATACTTCATAGTCCTTTAGATATTACAGAACATCATCACCACAATTCATTAGATCTTTTTCCAGATTTTAATAGGCAAATACCCTTTGGGACTGGAACATCTATAATGTATAATTATCTTGATTATCAGTTTACTAATAATACAGATAATACTTTTCAAATTGTAGTCTATACAGCTAATACACATTTATGTGGAGAATTAAGATGTATTAAAGAATTAGAACATAGTTATCACATAGTTGAAGAAGAGCAATACTACTTACTTGAAGCAGATGGATATTACAGAAATAATAAAATATATAGAGAAGTATACAACAAGAAAAAAGGAAACTTAATAGACAAAACGTTAATTATAGCCAATCATTCAAAAGTAATGTATGATTATACATATATTCCAGAAGATAAAATAAGAAATTAATAATAAAGAAAAAGACATAATAAGAAGTAAATTAATAGTGTGAAAGGAGGAGAAGTGTGGGCAACTATATAAAAACATTTCGATTAAAAAAGACAATTATATTAACCCTCATTATGTTGAGTATATATGCTCTAAGTTTGATCACTTATGCAGATGAAGCTATAACTATCAATATAAACAACAACATAGTAGAAAAGCAAATATTAATGAGAATAGAGGATGGAAGAGTCTTTGTTCCCATTCGTATTATTGCAGAAGAAATGGGGTCAGAAATTGTATACGATAATAACACAAAGACAGTAACTATTAAAAGGCAAGACAAGGTAGTTAAGCTAAGTAATACTAGGAATATTAATGGTTATGTTATGCTAAGTATACGCGAAGTAGCTGAATTGCTTGAATGTGAGGTAAGATGGGAAAAAACTAATAGAACTATATATATATATACTAAAGACATTATACCTAAGAGTACAAAAAGAACAGACAATTGGGGGAGGCGTATTCAATTAAGTTCTTTTCCAACAGAGGCTCAATATTTCCCTTATATTTGCGAAGATGTACCAAATTGGGTTTATGAGGGGATCATAGACTATATGAAAAATGCAAACAAAAGGGCTCTATGGAGTGGCTACGAAATTGATCAATATGGTAACTCTGCTACAAAATGGAGTATTAACAAAAGAAATACACCTAATGACTTTTGGAATTCAGGCTATACTACAGAAGTATACTATACACGATTAAAGAAATACCTTGATTTTTGTTTAAATATTGACTATCGTGTTTTAAAGCATTCAGATGTGAAAAAGATGATGAGCGAATGTATTGGAGAAAACCAATTTAGAAACTTTGATAAAGCAGTAGATAGTTGGTATAAATATTATTTGCGAAATAAAATAATTATTTCTGGTGAAAGCACTATTATGCCAGAAGGATTTCATTTAACTGACAATAATTTACCAGTATTAACAGCTTATATTAAATTTAATATTTCATCGCAGACACCAAATAATTATCGTTTGATTGGAAATAAAGATAATAACGATGTATTTCAAACGAATAATACTTATGAAGGGCTAATTGTCTTTCCAACCACCAGTTATCAAGGTGATGCAAATAACTATAAACTTGATTATGATTTTTTAGGAATAGATATAAGAGATCTAAGGAGGGTCGATTAATTCCATAATAGTGAAACCCTAGAGTATATTAGTAAGCGTAAAATAATTACTCACCTTTGAGCTGGTCAAGCAAAATTGTAACACTTTGGTTGAAATATTTAATGAAAACTTGGGGACTACATCCCCAAGCCCCAGTAGACTAGATTTTCAAAGAGCATTTTATACAAAATACTCTTTGAAA
>JAEYPM010000050.1 GCA_023410675.1 Bacillota bacterium
AATCATGAACAAATTAAGAAAAATTATAATGGCTACTTTTATGTTATGCATACTATTAGCTAACATTACTTCTGTTTATGCAGCTGTACCATCTATACAAAATATTAACTTTCCTAATCATGTGACTCAGACAGATAGCTCAGGCAGACTATATGTCGTTCCTGAAGGTGAGTTATATAAAACATCCTATGATGTTCAAGTTACAATAGCATGTAATGTATATGATACTGTTTCTAGGCCAGTTGTATACTATAATGGAACTCAAATCGGAACTATGACCGCAGTAACAGGAACAAAAAACCTATATAAATTAACTTGGAAACCTTCTCTAAGTCAAATAGGTGCACAGATTGGTGGACCAAAAGACCTTAAGATAGTAGCAATGGGAGCAAATGGTGCAGTTACTTCCACTAAGAAAGTATATTTTACTGGCGGTAATCGAAAATACTATGATGCTCTTATAAAAGATTGGACTTTTGTAGAACCTGCTTCAACACGTTATAATTGTCTTTCTTATGTCCTTGGTGATAAAACAACTAGTCGTTGACCAAAGAATAGTACTTCTAAAGAAGTAATTAGTTACCTTAAATCATATGGGTATAAAACATGCTCTCAAAGCGAAGCAAAAATAATAGCATATGGTACAAGTGAGAACAATATCACTCATTTTGCATTAAAAACATCTTCATCTCAGACTGTCTACAAATTTGGTGATTTAGAAGTCATTCGTTCCAATTCTCTCTCTCCTTATAAAAGCATGATATATGGTGGAATAGAACTGGGATATGGAAAACCTCTGCTATATTTTAAAAAGTAAATATACATAAATAATAATAAATATCTCTTATACATATAAGTATGGGAGATATTTTAATGTCTAAAAATTTCTTGAGAATTGTAAAAGTTAATTGATCTATTATTAGATAATGTCATCTAAAGACTTGTTTTGCTTCATAGCATGCCTTAAACTGATAATTGAACATCTTATAAAAAACACTAGGAGGTTTTTCTCTCTATGAAATCAAACTATAGAAATATGAGTATAGTGTTATTAGGAACACTCTTTATCTTTATTGAAATACTATTTTTATCCACTCTAAGTCCTATAATATCCTTAGCTGTTTCTTTTATAGCAGGTGTTTCTTTAGGTCTTTTATTCTACTTATATCAGCGTGATCTTAAAAACAATTTGCTTCTTACCTTAATATGTGTTCTACTTCCAAGCCTATTATTTATAGGTATGTATCTTTTTACAAGTACCAATAAATTTCAGTATATCTTTGTATGCCTTATATTGGCCAATTTTGTATCGTTAAACCTAGTTGTTTTTACTACTAGAGTATTCCGTAACAAAACTATTTCAAACTACAACACTTATTCTAAACCCATGCATATGCTTTTTTTTCTTTCTTATGCTATCTTATTAACCTTCTTGCTCTTTTCTGATGCCTTTGATAATAGAACGAAACTTAGAACTATTAACTTAATACCCCTTAAAACAATCATTAATTTTCTTACAGCTGGTTCTACCCTATCTCTACGTGTAATTATTGTAAATTTATTAGGTAATATTATTATCTTTATCCCCTTAGGTTTTTACATAAAGGCACTTATGAAAAAGAATCTTCCTACTTTGTTCGTTACTATTTTTATTCCTATTATCATTGAAGCTAGTCAATACATATTAGCTGTAGGGATAAGTGATATTGATGATGTTATTTTAAATGTAATGGGTGAATGGCTAGGTTTCTATTTACTCTATTTACTTAATAAAATATACTATCAATTTAATAAAAATCGTAATGATAATTTCTTAGGTTTTTAATATTGTATAGTCCTTTATATTGGATGGTTCTTAATAAAGTAATTAAAATGTTCCACGTGGAAAAAAATGTAATTTTTTCTTTCTTATGTATTCCCCCATAAGTTAAAATGGAAAACTGCACAGACAATATAGCATATTCACATCGTATAAATTAATATTTTATATATGCCATTCTATATGCAGCCTTCCACTATAATTTAGTTACAGTTCACTTCATATTTCCACATGATTTTCCTTAATTTTTGTATAGTTTTCAACTCCTGCCTTGCCGTAGTAGCCTGTAACAATTACCCCTAATGCTGTTGATGTTGCTGTTATGATGTCTTGTGATATTTCACGCTTAACCCAAAATGATATGGCTGAAAAAATAATACTTCCTACCCATGAATAAGTTACTATTAGTGCTATTTTTTTGGAAAATTCACATTTCGGACAATCCTTTTTGATATCATTAATCATTTTTATCACTTTACTCCCCCCTCATCATATAGCTCCTACTCATTCTTATTCAATAATCAATAAATATGTGACAAGAGTTATATAAAAGTAATTCATCATAATCACTTTACTTACTTGACAGAAAGGTATTAAAATCTTATTATTTGTATATTATAATATAATTGTCTAATACTTATTTTTATTCTCTTAGGAGGTCTTTTACATGAATAAATCAGATAGCTATTTAAATGACCCAAAAAATTACGAAGATACGGCACAACTTTTAAAGGCACTTGCCCATCCTGTAAGATTATGTATTGTAAGAGGTCTTATAAGCTCAAAAGGATGTAATGTCACCTATATGCAAACTTGCCTTAACTTGCCTCAATCTACTATTTCGCAGCACTTAGGCAAATTAAAGAGTTTAGGTATTATTACAGGAAATAGAAATGGATTAGAAATCACTTATAGCGTTTCTAATCCTAAAATAGAAGCTTTAGTATCTGTATTATTCGACTCATAATCTCACATAATATTGTTTCGTAGTAACAGTTTCATATAATGTGTCTTAATTATTCACATATTTTTTCCATATAGAATTTACATCGTAAATTATTCGTTATGCATTGCGTATTCATTATTGTAATATTTATTTCTAATATTAAGTGCTACTATGAGTATTCACTTATTAATACAACATTGAAACGAAAAAAATTACAATCTACTTCCATCGTCTACCCATTCTCTTGCCTCAACAATAGACTCTTCATCAGGTATAGGAACCTTGGCTTCTTTTGTCGTTCTCTCTGTATTACTCCAAGCAGCTGTTCCTTCATTTTTAATTGGATCATTACTATAAAGTCTCTTATTATTTTCTCCAGATACAGCCTTTGCTTTGTTGTCATTCATAAAATCACCTTCCTGTTCTCCTTAGTAATAAATAAAAAAGCAAATATAGCCTTTGCTATTCCTTTTTATTATTTACAAAGCAGTGCAAATTTATGTTTAATCATAATAAATACCTAAAGCTATATAGCAAGGGAGTGTACAAAACTAGATTTCACTAGTTCTGTACACTCCCTCATTTTTACGCACTCTATTTAGTTTTTGTTCACTTTAAACAGTGAGTCTCTTATAGCTTTCTAATCTATCTTTAGCATTTGCTTCTGCCATTGCAAATAATTCTTCAGCTTGCTCTGGGAATTGTTTTGCAAGTGCTGAGTATCTTACTTGTGCTAAAATGAAGTCTCTAAAGCTTTCTGTTGGCTCTTTTGAATCTAATGTGAATGGATTCTTTCCTTCATCTTTAAGATTTGGATTAAATCTATATAAGTGCCAGTAACCAGCTTTAACTGCTTGTTCTTCATTTGCTATAGTACGTCCCATACCTTCTTTTAATCCATGGTTTATACATGGTGCATAAGCAATAATGATAGATGGTCCTTGATGTGCTTCTGCTTCAAGAACTGCTTTAATAAGTTGATTCTTATCTGCTCCTAATGCAACTTGTGCAACATATACGTTGCCATAAGACATCATCATCATACCAAGATCTTTTTTACGTGATTTCTTTCCTGAAGCAGCAAATTTAGCAATAGCTGCTGTTGGTGTAGCTTTAGATGATTGTCCTCCAGTATTTGAGTAAACTTCTGTATCAAATACTAAAACATTTACATCTTCACCTGATGCAAGTACATGGTCTAATCCACCATAACCGATGTCGTATGCCCAACCATCTCCTCCAAGCATCCATACAGATCTCTTAACAAGATAATCTTGTTTTTCAGCAATCTGAGCAAGAATATTCTTAGCTGCTGCATCTGTCACTGAATTATTTTGAAGAACCTCTACAACTTTAGCTGAAGCTGCTTTTGAAGCTTCTCCAAGATCCATAGTTTCAATCCATTCAGCAAATACATCTTTAACTGCTTGATCATTACTGATTGTTGTAAATTCTATCATAAGATCTTTAATTTTTTCTCTTAATTGTTTTACACCTAAATACATACCATAGCCGTATTCTGCATTATCCTCAAATAATGAGTTTGCCCAAGATGGTCCTTTTCCTTCGCAGTTTACTGTATATGGTGTTGATGGTGCTGAACCACCCCAGATTGATGAACAACCTGTTGCATTAGCAATCATCATACGATCACCAAATAACTGTGTAACAAGTTTAATATATGGTGTTTCTCCACAACCTGCACATGCTCCTGAGAATTCAAGAAGTGGTTGTTTGAACTGGCTACCCTTAACTGTATTCGCTGGAACTAAGTTTTCTTTTGGTTTAACTTTAGATGATGCATAGGCCCAGTTTGGCACTTGTTCTTCAGTTTGTGTATCTAATGGTTGCATAACAAGAGCTTTTTGTTTTGCAGGACAAATATCTGCACAGTTTCCACAGCCTGTACAATCCATTGGTGCTACTTGGATCTTATATTCTAATCCTTCTAAGCCTTTTCCAACTGCTTTCTTTGTAACAAAGCTTTCTGGTGCATTTTTTACTTCTTCTTCATCTAATAAGAATGGTCTTATTGTTGCATGTGGACATACATAAGAACATTGGTTACATTGGATACAATTTTCTGGAATCCACTGTGGTATATTAATTGCAATACCACGTTTTTCATATGCAGAAGTACCACATGGGAATGTACCATCTTCAATTCCATTAAATGCACTTACAGCAAGGCTATCTCCTTCTTGAGCATTCATTGGTCTTAAGATGTTTGTGATGAACTCTGGCTCATCCACTTTACCTTTTTCACTATCTTTAGCATCTGCCCAAGCTGCTGGTACTGCAATTTTAACTGCTGATTCAATACCTTTATCAATTGCTTGGTAGTTCATGTTAACAATTTTTTCACCTTTTTTACCATATGCCTTAACAACAGCTTCTTTTAGGTATTTAATTGCTTCTTCTTGAGGAATAATGTTTGCTAAATTAAAGAAGGCAGCTTGCATAACCATGTTAATTCTGTTGCCAAGTCCAATTTCACTTGCAATTTTTGTTGCATTAACTGTATAGAATTTAATATCATTTTTTGCAATGTATTGTTTCATTTTAGCTGGTAAATGTTCTTCAAGCTCTGATTCATCCCAAATACAGTTAAGAACAAATGTTCCACCTTTTTTGAGTCCTTTTAATAAATCATATTGATTAACGTATGATTGATTATGACAAGCAATGTAATCTGCTTCATCAATGAGGTAAGTTGATCTAATTGGTGTCTTACCAAATCTTAAGTGAGACATGGTAACACCACCAGATTTTTTAGAGTCATATGCAAAATAAGCTTGTGCATACATATCTGTATGATCACCAATGATCTTGATTGCTTGTTTGTTTGCACCAACTGTACCATCTGATCCAAGACCCCAGAATTTACATCTTACAGTACCTTCTGCTGCTATGTTAAGTCTTTCTGTAAGTGGAAGAGATGTATGTGTTACGTCATCTTCAATACCTACTGTAAATTGGTCTTTTGGATTTGCACTTACAAGATTATCAAATACTGCTTTTACTGTAGTAGGTGTTGTATCTTTTGAACCAAGTCCATAACGTCCACCGATAATCATTGGTGCATTTTCTTTGTTATAATATACTGCACGAACATCTAAGTATAAAGGCTCGCCAATAGCTCCTGGTTCTTTAGTTCTATCAAGAACACATACTCTTTTTACTGTCTTTGGCATTTCTTTTAAGAAATGTTCTATTGAGAAAGGTCTAAATAAATGCACTTTAACAAGTCCATATTTTGCACCTTTTGCATTTAATACATCAATGGTTTCTTCTATAGCTTCTGTTATTGAACCCATAGCAACAATAACATATTCTGCATCTGGAGCTCCATAATAATTAAATAAGCCATATTTTCTTCCAGTAAGTTCATTCATTTTGTTGATATATTCTTCAACAATAGGTACAAGATTATTGTAGAATTTATTTGAAGCTTCTCTAGTTTGGAAATATATATCTGGGTTCTGAGCTGTACCACGTGTAACTGGTTTGTTTGGAGATAAAGCTCTATCTCTAAATTCTTTAACTGCTTCTTGATCAACTAATGCTGCTAAATCTGCATAGTCTAATGCTTCGATTTTTTGAATTTCATGTGATGTTCTAAACCCATCAAAGAAATGTACAAATGGTACTCTTCCTTTAATAGCTGCAAGGTGAGCTACTGGAGCTAAGTCCATAACTTCTTGAACTGAACCTGTTGCAAGCATAGCACATCCAGTTTGTCTTGTAGCCATAACGTCTTGATGATCTCCAAAAATATTAAGAGCTTGAGCTGCAATTGCACGTGCACTTACATGGAATACACCTGGCAATAACTCTCCAGCTACCTTGTACATATTTGGAATCATAAGAAGTAATCCTTGAGATGCTGTGAATGTAGTAGTTAAAGCACCTGCTTGAAGAGAACCATGAAATGTTCCAGCTGCTCCTGCTTCAGATTGCATTTCTACAACACGTACAGTTTGTCCAAAAATATTTTTTCTGCCTTGTGCTGACCATTCGTCTACGGCTTCAGCCATATTTGAAGACGGTGTGATAGGATATATAGCGGCAACATCTGTATACGCATAAGCTACATAAGCTGCAGCGGTATTTCCATCAATTGTCATCATCTTTTTACCCATTTATATTTCCTCCTTAAAAAATAGTTATATTATAAGATAATAAATTTACTCATCAAATTATATGTTAAAATATAAACGATACTTTTGCAACCTTTTTTCACCAAAAAATTGGCAAATTATGTGTTAATTCTTTTTATGTCTATTTTACTTCATCCATTTTATAGTTTGACTGAAACTCACCTTTTTATGCATAACGCATCATATTTGTTCCTTGAGGTACTTTGCTAAAGCCTAACTTTTCATAAAATAAAACATTATGATCTAGACAATTTAGTTCTATTCTCTCTAAATCTTTGAATAGGTCATGATTTAAAATACTTTTAACAATGTCTCTGCCAAGTCCTAGACCTCTATATTCTTTTGCTACAATAACATCATATATAAAAGCCCTATAAGTAAAGTCAGATAAAACCCTTGCAAAAGCCACCAAGTGACCATTATCTTTATTAATTAACCCGACAATCCAGCTTGAATGTAACATTTTTTTTATATCATTTATTTTTCTATTTTTGCTCCAACTTTCACTTTGATATAAAGTTACTAAACATTCAACTTGTTCTTCCGATAACTCATAAACTAATTCAATATTTTCTAACATTACATCATCTTCCTTCTGAATAAAATTCCTTATGTTTCTTTATACTATATGTTGTAATGCTCCAAGGCATTTTTTTAATAGGACTATCATATTATCTATTTCATGCTTTGTTACAATAAGAGGAGGTATAAGCCTTATGATATGTGGCTTAGGAGCATTAATAATAAGTCCTTGCTCTAAGCATAGGTTTACAAGCTCTACTGCTTGATCACCCTCAAGATCAAAAGCAATAAGTAAACCTTTTCCTCTAATATTAGATAAATGATATTGTTCAGCTATTGTCTGTAGCTGCATTATAATATAAATCCCCATTTCATTTGCATGCTCATACAGTTTATTAACACTAACTTCATGAACGACAGCATAACCAACACTCATTCCAAGTGGCTGACTTGAATACGTTCCTCCTTGATCTCCCGCCTCAAAGATATTAAGGTATTCTTTAGCTAATACAGCTGCTAATGGATAACCTCCTCCTATACCTTTTGCTAAGGTCATGATATCTGGTTCTATCTCATATTGCTGATATGCGAACATCGTTCCACACCTTCCTACTCCTGTCTGAATCTCATCAAAAATAAGAAGGATATTTTTTTCATCACATAACTTCCTTATTGCCTTTATATACTCCTTATCTGCAATATTCACGCCCCCTTCACCTTGCACTGGTTCTATCATAATCGCACAAGTATTTGATGTAACTGCTTCCTCTATTGACTGAATATCATTAAAAGGCACATGGATAAACCCATCTACTTTTGGATTAAATAAATTATCCCAGTTTTTCTTCCCACTTGCTGACATCGTTGCTAATGTTCTTCCATGAAATCCATTAATCGTAGTGATTATTTCATAGGCTCCATTTTTTTGTTTTGCCCCATATTTTCTTGCAAGCTTAATAGCTCCCTCATTTGCCTCGGCCCCACTATTTATAAAAAACACTCTATCAAAGCAACTTATATCTGTAAGTAGCTTGGCAAACTCTAGCATAGGTTTATTGTAAAAGGATGGACTACAGTTGATTAGTTCTACTGCCTGCTTGCAAAGTGCCTGTGTAATAACAGGACTGCTATGCCCTAAACAATTTACAGCCCACCCTCCTATAAAATCCAAATACTTTTTACCTAAAGTATCAAAAAGATACATTCCTTTTCCATACTGCATGACAAATTCTGGCCTATTAGCCGTAAACAAAATACTTTCTTTATGCTCTTTATATTCTTTCATATTATTTCCCCTTTTCCTAATATCTTTGCAGTATAATAATGCATAAAAATTAATTTTATTAATATTAATACATTATTATACTGCATTATATAAAATTTTCAAGCTTTTTTTATCCTATTAAAAAAATAATATAATTTGATTAAAAAACAAACCTTTTAAGTAGTGCTAAAAGAAGCATATGAGCTGGATAAAACACATAAAAAAAATACTTTATTTTTTTTATGTGTTTTTTTTCATATTTAATAATAAAAGGTAAAGCTCCTACGGCGATACTTTGAATTAATATTAAATCTATTGCTTCTAACAAACTATTTGAAAAGCTTAATATTGGTAAAGATAAAGTAGCTAGTAAAAGTGCTAAAGCTGTTTTTTTAATATCTTTTCTAATAATAAAGTATTCATAAAACACAAAAACAACTAAAATGCCATATCCGCCATAATCACAATTGATTAATGATGTTATTATAATAGTCATAATCAGACCTATTATTTTTAGAATAGGTGGTTTTGATGGATTTTCCTTGATTTGTTTATATAAATAAAGTGCAATGAGTGCTCCAAGAAAAGTAAAGCCAATATTAAGATTCAGCCACCTAAAATCATAGGGCTGTGCAAAATAAATCATAAGCCAAAATGGTATTTGAGAGATAATAGCAAATAGACCTATTCTTAATAAGTATTTTTTATAACTTTGTGTTTTTGTGAACCCTAGTGCGATACTATAAGCAAACATAGGCATTGCCAATCTTCCTATGATACGAAAAATAATATGCTGAGGAAATAACACTAACCCTACATGATCAATAAGCATAGTTACTGCTGCAATAAGTTTTAACATAAAACCTCCTTTTATAGAAAACATTCATCCTAATATTTAACAAATAAAATTATATATATTATGTGCTCCATCTATTGATTTTAAGAGAAAAGTATTTTACAATAAGAATTAAATAATAATTATTATTAGTTGGGAGATGTTTCTAATGAATGAATTAGCTACCATTTTAAAAGCCCACAATCTAAAAGCTACTCCACAAAGATTGTCCATTTTTGAAATTTTATACAACACCAACGCACACCCTAATGCAGAAACCATCTATGATGTACTCCATGCCTCTCAACCCACAATTAGCTTAGCTACTGTTTATAAAACACTTGATACTTTAGTCAAACATGGACTTATTCAGCAGCTTAATGTAGGTGAAGACAGCTTTAGGTATGATGCTAGTGTTACCCCCCACCCTCATATCAAATGTACTAAATGTAACGTAGTATGTGATATGCACAACATTCCTGGAATTGAGGAATTCCGAGAAAATGTTAAGAAAGCTACTCATTTTCAGCTAACTTCAGAGCAATTCTATTTTTTTGGTGTATGCCCAGATTGTCAATAAACTATAAATCTTAGAAATTATAGAAACCCTATAAATCATAGAATAATATATAAGAGCATCTAATATGCTAAGCATAATTATATGCTCTTATTTTGTTTACTGCTACATTTTATTAATGAATACTACTTTATTTACTACTTATTATATCTCTTTACAAATTTTTCGATCCTGCTTAGGGCTTCTTTTAATTCTTCTATAGAATAAGCATAAGAGCATCTAACAAAGCCTTCTCCTGAATCTCCAAAAGCTGTGCCAGGAACTACAGCCACTTTTTCTTCTACTAAAAGTTTTTCGCAAAATTCTTCGCTTGACATACCTGTTGTTTGAATACCTGGGAATACATAAAAAGCACCTTTAGGTTCAAAACAAGAAAGTCCCATGCCTCTTAAATTCTCAATCATGAATTTTCTTCTTCTGTCATAGGCTTCTCTCATGTATTTCACATCATCATCCCCATGTTTCAGTGCCTCAATAGCTGCATACTGACTAGTGGTAGGTGCACACATGATGCAATACTGATGCATTTTTGTCATTTCATTGATTACTGCTTTAGGCCCTAAAGCATAACCTAGACGCCAGCCTGTCATCGCATATGCTTTTGAAAAACCGCTAACAACAATTGTTCTTTCATACATTCCTGGCAAACTAGCTATAGAAACATGTTCCGTTCCATAGCTTAACTCCGCATATATTTCATCTGAGATTACCACAATGTCCTTTTTTCTGATTACATCAGCAATCTTTTCTAAATCCTCTTTTTCCATGATCGCTCCAGTAGGATTGTTTGGATAAGAAAGAATGAGTATTTTCGTTTTATCCGTTATGTATTTTTCTAATTCTTCTGGTGTTAATCTAAAATCATTTTCTGCACTTGTTGTTATAGGTACTGGAGTGCCTCCTGCGAAAGTTGTACAAGGCTTGTAGCATACAAAGCTTGGTTCAGGTATGAGGACTTCGTCTCCAGGTTCAATAAGTGTACGAAGAGCTAAGTCTATTGCTTCGCTTCCCCCTACTGTCACTAAAACCTGATCTTGGGGACTATACTCTACACTAAATTTTCTTTTCATATAATAGCTTATTTCTTTTCTTAACTCTAATAGCCCTGCATTTGCAGAATAAATTGTTTTTCCTTGTTCTAAAGTATAGATGCCTTCTTCTCTTATATGCCATGGGGTATCAAAGTCTGGTTCACCTACACCAAGTGAAATAGCATCGCCCATCTCATTTACAACATCAAAAAATTTTCTAATCCCAGATGGCGGCATATCTTTTACTTTTTGTGCAATCATATTTTCTATATTCATGGAGATATAATCATCCTTTCATCCTTTTTTTGCCCTACAAAGCTTACGCCATGATCCTTATACTTTTTGAGTACAAAATGCGTCGCTGTACTAATCACTGATTCTAGTGGAGCAAGCTTTTGCCCAACAAAAAGTGCTACATCTTTAAGGGTTTTCCCTTCAATAATAACTGTAAAGTCAAAACCACCAGACATTAGATAAACAGATTGAACTTCTTTAAAATTATAAATTCTCTCTGCTACCTTATCAAAGCCTTCTCCTCTTTGAGGGGTAACACGTACTTCAATAAGTGCTGTAACATTATCTTTTTTATTTGTCTTATCCCAGTTAATGAGGGTTTTATAGCCACATATTACTTGATTTTCCTCCAGTTTTTTTATGGTGGCATTGACTTCATCTATAGTTACACCAATCATACTGGCTATATCCTTGGCTGTATATCTGCTATTTTCTTCTAATAGTTCTAAAATTTCATTCTCCATATTATTCAGCTCCTTGTTAATAAAGTAGGTTAATTAAAATATTATATAATTGTATTTTATTATACTGTATGTCAAATTAAAAATAAAGAAACATTATGACACAATATTTTACTTCAAGTGGTTCCTACGTGATGTATGTATAGAATTCACATCTAATATAGTACTGACTCGATGTGAATTCCTTGATAAGAGTGCCTATGACTTGCTTTTTGGCTTTGCTAACAAAGCTGCTAAATAACCAAATACAATAGCTGCTGTGATACCAGCAGCAGTTGCCTTTAATCCCCCTACGAATGCCCCCATGAATCCTGATGTACGCGTTTCCTCTATCGCACCTTTCGCTAAAGCGTACCCAAAACCTATGATTGGAACAGTTGCTCCTGAACCTGCAAAGTCTACTAGTGGCTGATATACACCTAGTGCTGTCAGGGCTGCGCCTGATACCACGAATAAGACCATTATTCTACCTGTAGTCAGTTTTGTCCGATCAAGCAATATTTGTCCCACTACACAGATTAGACCACCTACTATAAATACCTTTATATATTGCATCAATATGTCCATAGTCTTCCTCCTATTCCATCACAATCGATACTGCATGTGCGATACCTGGTATATTTTGACCTTGTTGTGTGCTACAAGGACTCATAAGTGCTCCTGTTGGAACTAACAGCAGTTTTTTAATTTTCTTTTCCTTAAGCTGTCTATAAAAATATGCTGAAAACACACTCCCACTGCAGCCGCAACCACTACCACCTGAGTGTACATCTTGTTCTTGAACATCATAGATGATTTTTCCACAATCTTGATGAACAGTGCTTATATCAATCCCTGCCTTTTTAGACAAAGCTACAGCCATATCCGAACCACAAACACCTAAATCTCCTGTGACAATAGCATCATAGTCACTTGGCTTTTGATTTGTATCTTCAAGATGGGTAATAATTGTGTCTACTGCAGCTGGTGCCATAGCAGCTCCCATATTAAAACTATCTTTAATATCAAAATCCACCATTTTTCCAGGCGTAATACTTCGTATTTTAGGTCCTGTTCCATTGCTTGTAATGATTACATACCCACTTCCTGTTACTGTCCACTGCTGGGTAAGGGTTCTTTGACCTGCATATTCCATTGGATATCTAAACTGCTTTTCTGCTGCACAATAATGACTGCTTGTCCCAGCAATCACGCAATCTGTCATCCCTCCAGCTACTGCCATACTTGCTAAGCATATACTCTCACCAAATGTAGAGCACGCTCCATAAAGTCCAAAAAACGGAATATTAAAATCTTTTATCCCAAATGTACTTGCTATAACTTGATTTTGTAAATCTCCTGAAAAAATATAGGCTACATCTTTAGGTTGCTTTCCTGATTTATTAAGTAGTCCCTGTATTGTACGCTTTATCAGTTCCCCTTCAGCTTTTTCCCATGTATCTTCTCCTAAAAGCTCATCTTCAAACTTTTGATCAAAATACGTTCCTAATGGTCCACTTGCTTCTTTTGGCCCTACGCTAGAATACACCTCTAAAATATTGGGTGGATTTTTAAATACAATTGTCTGTTTTCCTATATGTCCCATTTTATTCCTCCAAACTTTGTTACACTTACTTATTTAAACAAAATAATAGATAATCCCAACAACAACACTTGCTATGGTCCCAAATACAACAACTGGCCCAGCAATAGTAAAGAGCTTTGCTCCTAGTCCATAGACATATCCTTCTGTTTTAAATTCCATCGCAGAACTCACCATAGAATTTGCAAACCCTGTGATTGGTATGAGGGCTCCTGCTCCACCATATTTTCCTATGCTGTCATATATATTCATACCTGTTAAAATAGTACTTAATAAAATAAGTAGTACACTACTCATGGTTGCTGCATCATCTTTTGCCATGCCATAGTTCATCACTACATCCATGATCATTTGACCTAAAATGCAAATACTTCCCCCAACCCAAAAAGCTCTTAGTGAGTTGCTAATTACTTTATTTTTAGGGGAATATTCTGTTACCATTGTTTGATATTGATTTTTATATTTTGATAAATTTGACATATCATGCTCCTTTTCATTCAAACTGATAAAACCATCTTTATAAGTTCTGGGTATAACCAATAATATAATGCTCCAACCATCTTTCCTGCTGCTATTGCATAAATAAGTAGTGAAATACCTTTTTTAAGTTTTATTCTCCTATCTAAAATAGGTATAACATCTAAAATTTCTGCAAGTGAAACTATAAGAGCACCTGTGAATATTCCAAATGTAAAGCCTATAATGATGATCACTATATTTGATACAGGTATCACTATATGCCACATTGACAATAGGCTCCCTGATACTGCTCCAAGTATAATCGCATTGCCAAATGCTTTGCTATGCTTTTGCGTCTGCGTGCGTATTGCAATAATAGGTATTAATCCTACTAAGCTAATAAACGCTGTCACCCCTCCAGATATAATCACTCCAGATCCTATCCCAAAAATGATACATAAGATGATTTGAATAAAACTAACCATTTTTAGGTTCTCTTCTCTTTTTAGTAACACTATCGATCAAGCAATCTTCTACTTCTGTTTCATATTTATCTATCTGTATCTGCATCGGGCTTGGATCATCTGTAATTTTTTTAATGCCTAAATGGTTAAAAAACAAAATAATGCCTACAGCTAAACCTACTGCATAAGGAACAGTGATAAAAACTGGATTTTCTACTTCCTTCCCAGTTAAAATTTTATTAAGGATAATAAATGTTTTTGCGAGAGAGGTATCTGTGTTGTACGTCATAATAGCAATCGTCGCACCTGTAAAAACCACGAAGCTAGTGCAGATCACTTTAATCCACTCAAATAGTGAATTGGTTTTAGGTAGTTTGGGCATAAAGTATATAGCACTATCCATCTCTCCCACATTATTAATACTGATATCTGGCTCAATCCCCATAATAAAATCTATGATATCAATAATTGTTAGCGTAAATTTTTGCTTTTTCAAAGTGTCTGGTATTGTAAGAACGCAAATATTTTCTAATCTTTCTTTTACATTTTTAGATGCACTAATATCAGCAATATCCTTGAGGAATACCTTTTGCTTGGCAACTATAGTCGTTTTTTTATAGGGTCTTATATAAATCTCTTGATTTGACATAATCCTTATTCACTCCTTGCAACACAAAAAATCCATGGTGATCTGGATGATTTAGCTTTGAAAAGGTATATTTAATAATAACAGTACCTAATAATAGTGTGGCTATTGTTAAAATGATTGATAAAAAAACTAAATTGCTTTTCTTTTTTACCTGCATAGGGATCCACTCACTTCTTAATGTTTTTATTTAGTTTTACCCTTTATGCTATTATTATGCAAAAAAGACCGTGCCTCATTTAGACACAGTCTTTTTGATCCATCAAATAAACTTTTCAAATCCTTCTTTTTTTCTTTCAATCATCTCATCAATTCTATCTATATATTGTTCTAGATTTTTTACGTTAGGTACCCGATCTATTTTTTGATTATGATCATAAACTATTTTTGTAATTGCTCCAGCACCTAATGCAAGAATGGTTTGTTTTTCTTCCATAATTTGTATATTATAAATATTTTCTTTACCTTTTTTTGCATAGCCTACATTTTCAAAATTACCAAGCATATTTTTTTGTCTATATAGGTAATAGGGCTCAAGGCTCATTTGCTGAATTCTATCTTGGCATAATGCAATCATCTTTTCTATATTCTTTGCATCTGTTATTTGATAGTGCTCTTTATTTTCATTAAGTATTGATGCCCTTTTTATAGCTAAAGTATGCACAGTAATATTATCTGGATTAAGCTGCTTGAGTTGATTGAGTGTGTTTTCCACATCACTTAAATCTTCTCCTGGTAAACCTAAAATCATATCCATATTAATAACATCAAAACCAATTTGCCTTGCTAAATTATACGCCTCTACAATGTCCTTGGCAGTATGTCTTCTTCCAATAGCTTCTAAGGTTTTTTGATTCATACTTTGCGGATTAATAGATAATCTACTCACCCCAAATTCTTTTGCTATAATAAGTTTTTCTTTTGTAATAGTATCTGGTCTTCCAGCTTCTAGCGTATATTCTTCTATATTTTTAGTATTAAACCTTGACTGAATATGTCTTAAAAGCCTTTCAAGCTGTGCTTCTTTTATACTTGTGGGGGTTCCTCCACCTATATAAATACTTCTAATAGGCAGATTCCCTTTCTCCTTCGCTACATAATCTATTTCTTTACATAAGGCATCTAGATATGCCTCTACCATGTTCTCTTTTTTTTCTAATGAATACGACGTAAAAGAACAGTATACACATCGTGTCGGGCAAAAAGGGATTCCTATATACAGACTGACTTCATTGTCTTTGTTTTTTTCTAGCACACTTTTTTCTTTTTCAGCTACTAAAAACATGAGATCGATCTTTTCTTTTGAAACTAAATATTCTTCCTCTAATTTTGTTACAATTTCTTTATTTGATAGTCCATCTTTCTGGAAATCATGAACAAGCTTAGTTGGCCTAATCCCTGTCAGCGTTCCCCATGGCATAGTTATGTTAGTGATAGAAACCAAAGCCTCATAAAGGGATTTTTTAAGCATATTTTTAATCAGTTTTTTATCTGATAAAGCATCTCCTTTTAAAGCCACCATCTGCTCATTTTTACACACTATTTGCATGTGGTTGTATATAAGCGTATAGACTTTGTCTTTATCATAAATGCTTTCTATCTCATAGTCTGTAGTCATATAGGGCTCAAATAACCTTTTGATATTATCTAATTCATATGCCACTTGATGTCCTATACAGGAAATATTAGTCATTTCATTTGCTCCTAATCATATAGATTAAAAAAAGGATTGGTGTTTTTTTCCTTCTTTATCGTAGTTGGCATACCATGACCTGGATATACATACGTATCCTCTGGTAATATAAATAATCTCGTTTTTATACCATAAAGCAGCTGATTCATATCGCCACCTATGTTATCTGCCCGACCCACTGAGCCATTAAACAAAATATCCCCTGCTAAAAGTGCTTTCTCTTTTTCATAGTAATAAGCTACCCCATCTGCTGAATGGCCTGGAACAAAGATGACTTTTAGTTCTATTTCTTTGTTTGCCTCCATCACTATGATATCTCCATCTTCTAGAAAAATATCTGCTTGCAAAGTAATAGGTGTTCTTCCCATTTTAGATGATAGATTCCATAAAGGATCTTCTAAAGAACGTTTACCTTCTTTATGAATCATTATGTCACATCCAAATTTGTCCTTAATTTGCTTTGCAGCACCTATATGGTCATAGTGTCCATGGGTTAATAAAATTTTTTCAACAACGAGCTGTTCGCTTTCAAGGATTCTTAAAATTTTCTGCGGTTCATCTCCAGGGTCGATAACAAAGCAATGTCTTGTCTTTTCATCTATTACAAAATATGTTTGTTCTTGCAACATTCCAACTGTTACTGTTCGTATCATTTCATTTTCTCCTTATCCACAAATTATCCACAATATTTTCACTCAAAAAAATAGGTATATAAACAAATATACCTACCCATTTAAAATAATTTACTGCTATCTAAAAGAATAGTCACTGGGCCATCATTAGTTAGAGCGACCTTCATATCTGCTTGGAATTGTCCTGTTTGCAAAATAATATCATATGTCTCCAGTTTTTTAAGAAATAGATCATATTTTTGTTTTGCCTCATCCACACTTCCAGATAGTATAAAGCTTGGTCTCATTCCTTTGGTTGCATCCCCATATAATGTAAAGTTTGGCACAATCAAAAGACTACCTTTTACATCATGAACTGACAAATTCATCTTTCCTGCTTCATCCTCAAAAATCCTTAGCCCTACAATTTTTTTTGCTATATAATCCATATCTTTTTCGTTATCATCTGCTTTTATACCTACAAGAACTAAGAGTCCTGTATCTATTTCAGCTACTTTTTGGGTACTAATGGTCACACTAGCAGATGAAACTCTTTGAACTACTGCTCTCATACCTTCTCCTTTTAAGAAGACACCCTTGTGATGTCCATAACATCTGATATTTGTTTTACTTTTTTAATTATTTCATCAAGTTGGTACGTACTGGATATTTCTATATTAATATTAAAGATAGCCTCATGATTTTTTGTTGTTCTAGCATTTAATGACTTAACTGGAATCTTCATATCTGTCAATACTTTAGATATATCCACAATAATTCCTAGCCTATCTCCACCAGTAATCTGTATTTCAGTAATATAAACTCTTCTTGGCGTATCCTTTTCTTCAAGCCAATTGGCTTGTATCAGCCTTTCTAATTCTTCTTCTGGCATGTGCAGGATATTCACACAGTCTTTTCTGTGTATGGACACACCACGCCCTCTTGTTATATAGCCCACGATGTCATCTCCTGGAAGTGGCCTACAACACTTAGAAAAACGAACGGCAACATCACCTACGCCACTTACTATAATGCCACTCTTGCTTTTTTTATCCAGAGTATGAATATACTCATCGGTAACAATGGTACTATGACTCTCTAATATCTGCTGTGGTGTTAATGGCGTGCTTTTATTCTTTAAATCTTCATCAATAAACTTTTGTATGACTTGTCTTTCTTTAAGACTTCCATAGCCCACTGCAGCACAAATACTCTCCCAATTTTTAAGGCCATATCTTTTTCCTATAGTTTCTATAGCTGTCTTATTAATAAGTTCGGAAAGGATATACCCTCTTTGCTTCGCATAAGACTCTAGCATCTCTTTACCACGTAGAATGTCTTCTTCTTTAAATTGCTTACGAAACCATTGATTGATTTTAGTGCGTGCTTGCGTACTTTTAACAATATTTAGCCAGTCTCTACTTGGTCCTTTAGAAGTTTTTGATGTAAGGATTTCAATACGATCCCCATTTTTGATCACATAATCAAAAGTTACAATCTCACCATTTACCTTTGCTCCAATCATCCTGTTGCCTACATCACTGTGTATCACATAGGCAAAATCAATGGGTGTAGACCCTTTAGGCAAAGTCAGTAATGTTCCTTTAGGTGTAAATACATAAACTTGATCCGTATAAATATCTAAATCTACTCTAAGTGCATCCATAAACTGTGAATTATCACTTATATCTCTTTGCCATTCTAGGATTTCCCTAAGCCATGTTAGTTTTTCTTCAGATTTATCCAGAATCGCTCCATCTTTTTTACCTTCTTTATATTTCCAGTGAGCTGCTATACCATATTCTGCAGTACGATGCATTTCTTCTGTACGTATTTGAAGTTCAAAAGGCTGACCTTGTGGTCCCATTAATGTCGTATGAAGGGACTGATACATGTTTTGCTTAGGCATGGCAATATAATCTTTAAACCTACCTGGAATAGGCGTAAACATTTCATGGATAATACCTAATACAGCATAACAATCTTTTATACTTTTCACAATTGTTCTAACTGCAAAAAGGTCATATATTTGTTCTAGCGTTTTTTCCTTATTGACGATCTTTTTATAAATGCTAAAAAAGTGTTTTGGTCTTCCTTCTACAACTGCATCAATGCCTGTTTCTTCTAACTTCTTCTTGATACACTGTACAATTTCATCTATATATTCAACTCTTTCTGTACGCTTCCTCGATATCTTATGTGCTAAATCATAATAAACTTCGGAATCTATATATCTTAATGATAAATCCTCAAGATCTGCTTTTATTTTACAAATACCAAGCCTATGAGCTATAGGTGCATAAATATTGAGTGTTTCCTGAGCTTTTTCCTTTTGCTTATGATCAGGCATATACCTTAGTGTCTGCATATTATGCAATCTGTCTGCAAGCTTAATAAGGACTACCCTGATATCTTGTGCCATTGCAAGGAACATCTTTCGATAGTTTTCTGCTTGTATTTCTTCTTTTTGAAGTTCATGATTTTTACTTGAATATTGTATTTGTCCAAGTTTCGTCACACCATCTACCAAAAGTGCTACTTCCTTATTAAATAGTCTTTCTATATCTTCTAATGTGTAGTCTGTATCCTCTACTACATCATGTAATATCCCTGCTACAATAGATTCAAGATCGAGCTCAAGATCTGCTAATATATAGGCAACTTCTAAAGGATGAATAATATAGGGTTCGCCTGACTTTCTAAGTTGATCCTTATGAGCTTCTTTTGCAAGCTTATAAGCTGCCTCAACCATACTCAAATTATCTGAGGGATGATAGGAACGTATTCGATTAATGAGCTTAGTATATATTTCATCTGGCATATTTGTCCCCCCTCTTGATATCAATCCATCGTTAATATTATTTTATATTATAGACACATTATGTAAAAAATTCAATGGTACATCAAAATAAATTCGCTAAAAACAATAGCCAGCTCTTAATATCCGAAGATATTCGAGCTGACTGCCTATTCAATAATTATTCTGTGTTACTTTTAGGGAAATAACGCAAATCCTTTACTTATTGAACAGCTTAATGCTGTTTTTTTAAGTTGAATTTATGAGTATAAGCTTAACGATCAAATGTTAATCCTACATTTAAAGGATGTCAATATTTAAGTATTGAAGCGATATTTTGCCCTTCTAGTAGTTCTCTTCCTTTTAGTCCTTCTAGTTCAATAAGATAAACGATCTTTACTACTTCTCCGCCAAGCTTTTCAATAAGATCAATCATCGCTTTAGTTGTGCCACCTGTTGCTAGAAGATCATCTACAATAACTACCTTTTGCCCTTTATTGATTGCATCTACATGTATTTCTATAGTTGATGAACCATACTCTAAATCGTAGGTTTGTGCGATACACTGATAAGGCAATTTCCCTGGTTTTCTGACAGGAACAAAGCTTTTATTCATTTTATAGGCTACAGGAACGCCAAATATAAATCCTCTTGATTCTGGTCCGATAACAATATCAAAGTCTAAGTCTGATAATTCGTTGGCTATGCTATCAACTGCTTCTCTTAACCCATCTTTGTTTGCAAGCAGTGGGGTAATATCTCTAAAAAGAATACCTTCTGTAGGAAAATCTTTTACATCACGAATCAATTTGTATAAATCCATTTATATTCCTCCTAGTGTATGCCTATAATGTGATATAAGCTTTGTCTTAATTGTTGTAACTCAATATAAATACTAGAATGCTCTATGCTTGTCTTTTTAAAAGGCATAAATTCAAAATAAATTTTATCCTCACTTAGAGAATACTTCAAAATCTTAAGTTCGCTGAAAATGTCTAGCATTTTTAATAGTTTATATTCTGTCATCTTAAGATGCTCTAAAGAATGCACCCCTTGATGCATTGTAATAAAGTCCTTAGGATGTCTTTTTAATACCTTATAGGCTTCTCTGCATTCATCAAGATTGGGTATCATCTTATCTACTTGCTTTTTATGAGCGTCTAATTCGGCATAAATGCATGAATAAACTTTATGATTCGTATTAAAATCCCAATCGTAGTTTATGGCATTTTCATAAGCAGTGAGAGGATTAACTAATATTTGAACTTCATTGTCTTTATAACCAATGCTATTATAGCATACTTTAAGGTCAGATGTAATATTTTTAGTAGAATTTTGGAGTTTTCTAGCGACCTCATACAGTCCTTGTTCTGTAAATACATTGATTACCTTATTGCTTGTATCTTCTAGCTTTTCTTCTTTAAAATATATTTTATTAGAAGCTAAATTTGGTTTTTCAAGGTAGTCATACAAAGATAAATAATATTTACTTCTTAATACTTCTTGATAAGAAGACTGAATATCTTTGATGCTGAGCTGCAAGGTTACTTTATTCAAATATTCATTTTTGAGCAGTTCACCAGCAACAACGACCTCCTCACCTACTACAATATAATCTGCTAAGTATCCTTTTCCAAAACCAATAGCCTGAAAAGTCTTATCTCCCTGCCCTAAGGTAAGTTTTATATGCTTTTCTTCTTGCCCTAAGGTTTGAAAATCTCTAACTTCTGCCTTAATACAAAAAGTCACTTTAGGATTATCTACACCAAAGGGCTCCAAACGTTCAAGTTTTTGATATAAGTCCTCATGAATGTCACTTACTTCTAACACTGAATCAATACTAAGTTTTGGAATCAGCATCTCTTCATC
>JAEYPM010000002.1 GCA_023410675.1 Bacillota bacterium
TCTAGGTAAAAGGGGTGTCTTAGGTTTTAATTGCATTTTAAAGACATACTTATATACATTTATTGATAATTTCACTGATGTGATTAAAATTGTATATGAGATTTCTAAATTTAGGACTTTAAAAACATCTGTTTTTGGGGTCTAATCATAAAATATTAATAAAAATCTATTCTAAACTATTGAAATAGTCAAAAATATGTAGTACAATAATTTTATTAATGAGGTAAGGGCCTTATAGATAGAAAAAGCAAAAAAATACATAATAAACTATTTATTTTTGATTTACTAAATATATTTTTATTGCTATTATATAAGTAAGCGATAAAAATATTTGGGGTGGAGACACAATATGAAAATGGAGCGACTTAAACTTGGGGATCTTTTACTTCAGGCTGGCATGATTACTGAAGAACAGCTGAATTGGGCATTGGATTATCAGAAAACAACAGGCAAACGGCTAGGAGATATTTTACAAGAACAAGGATGGCTTGATGAAGTAGAAATATTAGAGGCATTAGAATATCAGCTAGGTATTCCTTACCTAGAATTAGCCAAACAGTCAATTGAACAGTCAGCAGCTCAAAAAATACCTGAGGCAATAGCAAGAAGATATGTTCTTGTAGGTATTGAGGTAGAGAACAAAAAACTTAAAGTAGCTATGAGTGACCCTTTAAATGTATATGCCTTAGATGATTTAAAGATCTCTACTGGGATGGATATTATTCCTGTTATTTCTTCTAAAAAGGAAATACTTTTAGCTCTTAATCAAGTTTATGCATCTGCTAAGACATCAGATATTGTGAATCAAGTAGAAAAAGAAATTGATTCAGAAAAGTCAGCTAAATCAGAAATGGATGATTTGGTGACTGCAGAAAATAATTCTGCAATGGTACAACTAGTTAATAATATTATACAAAGGTCTGTACTGAGCGGGGCCTCAGATATACATATTGAGCCCTTTGAAACAAAGGTAAGAATAAGATACAGAGTAGATGGACAACTTCAAAAAATAATGACAACTAAGAAAGAGACACTTAATCCACTGACTGCTCGTATTAAGATTATGGCAGGACTGGATATAGCTGAAAGAAGACTTCCACAAGATGGGCGTATAGCCACAAGTGTAGAAGACAAGCAAGTCGACTTGCGTGTAAGTATCTTACCGACCATTTATGGCGAAAAAACAGTTATTCGTATAATGTATAGAGATGGAATTAGCCTTTCATTAGAACAGTTAGGGTTTCATCCTGAAGACTTAGAAAAGTTTAAAAACTTACTTAGAAACCCGCATGGTATTATTTTAGTAACTGGTCCAACAGGTAGTGGTAAATCAACAACGCTAGCAGCTGCATTGAAAGTACTAAACAAAGAAAATGTTAACATCATTACTGCAGAAGATCCAGTAGAGAATATGATTGATGGCGTTAACCAAGTAGCTATAAATACTAAAATTGGACTTACCTTTGCTTCTACCTTAAGATCAATTTTAAGGCAAGACCCAGATATTGTAATGATAGGAGAAATGCGTGATGGTGAAACAAGTAGTATAGCAATTAGAGCTGCTATTACAGGGCATTTAGTTCTGAGTACACTTCATACCAATGATGCAGTAAGCTCTGTAATAAGGCTTATTGATATGGGTACAGAACCATTTATGGTTGGGGCATCTGTAAAAGGAATAGTGTCTCAGCGTTTGGTAAGAAGAATTTGCCCTAATTGTAAAGTAGAACATAGTATCACGCATGCCGAGGAATTAGTTTATAAGGTTCCAGAAGGGACAAGAGTCTATAAGGGTTTAGGATGTAATATGTGCAATAACCTTGGATACAAAGGTAGGTTGGCAGTTCATGAAATCTTTATGATTGATTCAGCAATGCAAGAGCTTATAGGAAAAGAAGGAATGACTGCAGATAAACTGAAAGAAGAAGCGATTAATAGGGGCATGAGAACAATGTGGGAAAACGCATATTATAATGTGCTTGCAGGCAATACAACTGTAGAAGAAATGCTCAGAATTGCATATGAACAATAAGCCATAACCATACTAGACTATATTCATTGTTGAGGAGAAAAACTATGTATATTGAAGAATTATTAGACGTAGTTATAAGAGAGAAAGCATCAGATCTTCATATTACTGCAGGTGTTCCACCTATAGTAAGAGTCAATGGAATACTTGTAAAAATAAATGTACCACCTCTTACGACTGAAGATGTTGAAAAGCTGGTTCATCAGCTTATTCCAAATGAAGAGCTAAGGGAAAGGTTTTATGAAAAAGGAGAGGTAGACTTTTCATATGCCGTTACTGATTTTGGTAGATACAGGGTAAATGTTTTTAGACAAAGAGGAAGTAGTGCAGCAGCATTAAGAGCTGTAGGTATTAATATTCCAACAATGGATCAGCTCGGACTTCCAAGAAAAATTTTAGAGAGTTTATCTGATAATACTCGTGGCTTGATTCTTATTACAGGACCAACAGGAAGTGGTAAGTCAACAACACTTGCTACGATGATTAATTATATTAATGAGAAGAGAAAGTGCCACATCTTAACATTAGAGGATCCTATAGAATATTTACATAGACATAAGAATTGTATTGTTAATCAAAGAGAGATTGGACTAGATACTTTAAGTTATGCTAATGCATTAAGGGCAGCACTAAGGGAAGATCCTGACGTTATACTTGTAGGAGAAATGAGAGATCTAGAAACCATAGCTACAGCAATAACAGCTGCTGAAACAGGTCATCTTGTGCTTAGCACACTCCATACCATTGGAGCACCTCAGACAATTGACCGTATTATAGACGTATTTCCACCGCATCAACAACAACAAGTAAAAGTACAACTTTCAAACATATTAAAAGGGGTTGTATCGCAGCAGTTATTACCGCGTATAGATGTCAGTGGAAGGTCTGTAGCACTGGAAATAATGATAGCAAATGCTGCAATTAGTAACTTGGTTCGTGAAGGGAAAACACATCAGATCTATTCACATATTCAAACGTCTTCTTCATCTGGAATGGTAACAATGGATGCTTCACTTGTTAAACTATATAGGCAAGGAAGAATATCATTGGAGATAGCTAGAACACATTCTCAGATACCAGATGAATTTAAGAGATTAATGGAAAGCTAGAGAAAATTTTTAAAAAGGGGTGACATGCTTGGCAGTATATTTATATAAGGCGAAAAACACAATCTCAAATAAGATTGTAAAAGGTGAAATTGAGTTGGCTTCTGAAAAGTTAGTTCATAACTATTTATATAATAAACAGATGATGCCAATTTCAGTAAAAGAAAAAAATGCCATGAATAGTGATCTTAGTGATTTGAAGATATTTCAAGGTAAATTAAAAATGGTTGATATTAACTTTTTCTGCAAACAGTTTGCTGCTATGATTCACGCTGGAGTCAGTGTTAGTAGAGCACTTGGTATATGTGCAGCACAAACTGAAAATAAGATTCTGAAAAAACACCTTAATAACATTCATAATAATGTAAATGCAGGAAAAACTCTTTCCGAAGCAGCTAGAGAAGAAAATGTATTTCCAGATCTGATGGTAAGTATGATGGAATGTGGTGAGGTATCAGGTAAACTTGATATGGTATTAAATAAAATAGTAGATCATTTTGATAATTCGCTTAAAATAACGAGAAAAATTAAGAAAGCTCTTACATATCCAGTGATTGTATTAATCACTATCGTTGCAGTAGTAGTTTTAATGATGGTAAAGGTAGTTCCTGCCTTTGAGTCAATGTTTGATGATGCAGGAGTTGATCTGCCAACAGCAACAAAAATTATAATGGCAACAAGTAAATTTATGATAAATAATGGATTGCTTTTATTTTTAGGTGTTGTGGTTATCGTTATAGTCTTTACTAAGTGGGCATCAACAGCATCAGGGAAGCGAGCACTAGATACATTAGCAATTAATTTTCCGCTTATTGGTTTGCTTAATAAAAGAATGATTACAGCAAGCTTTGCTAATACACTAAGTATGCTCATAACTGCAGGCTTGCCTATGCTACAAGCAATGGAGATTACAGGAAAAGTTGTTGGTAATTATATTGCAAATTCAGAAATACAAGAGGCAATTAATAGACTACGAACAGGTAGTACACTATACGAAAGTATGCTTGGAAGTAAGATCCATCCTGCACTTTTATACAATATGATTAATATTGGAGAAGAAACAGGAGAACTTGACGATATGTTAACTAAAGTTGGCATTTACTTTGATGAAGAAGTAGATAACTTAGTGGATCAAGTAACAACATTTATAGAGCCAATAATGACTTTAATTTTAGCAGTTGTAGTATTAATACTTCTTATGGCAATTATTCTTCCTATGTTTACAATGGCACAAGCTGTTATGTAATAAAAGGAAGGATTTGCAAATATATATTTATTTATAATTAGAGGGAGTGGTTTTAATGAACAAACAAAGAAGAAATGAAAAAGGTTTTACAATGATCGAGCTTATTATCGTTGTAGCAATCATGGGTATCTTAGCAGCTATTTTGGTACCAAGTTTTGCTTCTATGAGCCGTAAGTCAAGATTAACATCTGACATTCGTACACTTCAGACAATTCAAAAACAAATTGACTTGTATTATGCTGAAAGAGGAACTTATCCAACACCTGCTGGTACTATGACAGATGGTGGTGAAATTGGTGCACAAGTTGGTTCTTTACTTGTACAAGAGGGATATATTGATTCTAAGTATTTCTCTAATCATGTAGCTACTAATGCATTAGATCTTCAAACTGAAAATGCTGAAGCAGCTTGGGATTCTGATAAGGCACATGCTGTAATTAGTTCTGGTGCTATTACTGATACAAAAGTTCTAAGTATAATTAATAATATTGCAGCTGCATCAGGTGAAGATGCTGACTGGTTAGAATAATTTGTTGGTAATCTATTTATAACAGAAAAAACATATCATAAAATAAGCAGATATTCTCTGGATATCTGCTTATTTTAAAGAAATATTAAGGAGTAATGTATGATATTGATAGAGACTCTCTTGTTAGTAATCACAACTGGATTGTTTGGGCTTGTAATAGGAAGCTTCTTAAATGTTTGTATATATCGTATTCCTAGAGAGGAGAGCATTGCATTTCCTGCATCACATTGTACGACTTGTGGTCATCCGCTTCATCCATTAGACTTAATACCTGTGTTTAGTTATATTTTCCTACGCAGTAAGTGCCGTTATTGTAAAAGTAAAATTTCGCCTAGATATATGTTAGTAGAAATGCTCCATTCCTTACTGTACATAGTTGTGGCAGCATATTTTGGCTTTTCAATAGAAACGATAATGTATTGTTTTTTGTCTTCAATAATGCTTGTACTTACAATGATTGATTTTGAACACATGATATTGCCAACCAAAATAATTTTATTTGGAGGTATTATAGGAGTTATATTAAGAATTACTCAATACATATTGTATAAAGACTATACCATTTTGACAAATAGTATATTAGCAGCTGTGATAGGGTGTGCGTCGTTTTATACTATATTTTATGTTTCTAAAGCTCTTTTGAAAAAGGAAGGTATGGGTTTTGGAGATATAAGATATATAACAATGCTGGGGATTTTTTTATCTCCTAAGCTTCTAATAGTGACAATATTGTTATCTTCAGTCATTGGTTCAATATATGGAATTGTTCAGCTTTATATAGTGAAGGCAAGCAAGGAATATCCATATGGCCCATTTATTAGCATGGCAACATTTATAAGTATGCTATTTGGGGATGAGATAATTAATTGGTATTTATCTAACTTTTTTTAGTCTACATAATTGTTTACAGTTTA
>JAEYPM010000075.1 GCA_023410675.1 Bacillota bacterium
AGGTTTTAATTGCATTTTAAAGACATACTTATATACATTTATTGATAATTTCACTGATGTGATTAAAATTGTATATGAGATTTCTAAATTTAGGACTTTAAAAACACCTGTTTTTGGGGTCTAATCACACTCAAACTATTAAAAATAATTTTTTCCTAAATAATTTGCTTACCCTCTATATCATCAAATATTGATCACTTGTAATAATGTGAACCCTTTTATTAGACAAAAAAGAAGCTGTGCACTAATTTATTTAGTGCAACAACCTCTTTTTAACATTCATTTGATTATCTATTATTTATTCATAGCTTCTTCTATAGCAACAGCTACTGCAACAGTAGCGCCTACCATTGGGTTGTTACCCATACCAATAAGTCCCATCATTTCAACGTGTGCTGGAACTGAAGAAGATCCTGCAAACTGTGCATCAGAATGCATTCTTCCCATAGTATCAGTCATACCATAAGAAGCAGGTCCTGCCGCCATATTATCTGGGTGAAGTGTACGTCCTGTTCCGCCGCCTGAAGCTACTGAGAAGTATTTCTTGCCTTGTTCAATACATTCTTTTTTATATGTACCTGCTACTGGATGTTGGAAACGTGTTGGGTTTGTTGAGTTACCTGTAATAGATACACCAACATTTTCAAGATGCATGATCGCTACACCTTCTCTAACATCATCTGCACCATAACAACGAACCTTAGCTCTATCTCCATCTGAGTAAGCAATTTCTTTTACTACTTTAACTTCTCCTGTATAGTAATCAAATTGTGTCTGCACATAAGTAAATCCATTGATACGAGATATAATTTGTGCTGCATCTTTTCCAAGTCCGTTTAGAATTACCTTTAAGTCTTCTTTTCTTACTTTATTTGCTGACTTAGCGATACCTATAGCTCCTTCTGCTGCTGCAAAAGATTCATGACCTGCTAAGAATGCAAAACATTTAGTTTCTTCACGAAGAAGCATAGCACCTAAATTACCATGACCAAGTCCTACTTTTCTATCATCTGCTACTGAACCAGGAATACAGAAAGCTTGAAGACCTTCTCCTAATACCTCAGCAGCATCTGCTGCAATTTTACATCCTTTTTTGATTGCTATTGCTGCACCTACTACATAAGCCCAGCATGCATTTTCAAATGCTATAGGTTGAATGTTTTTTGTGATATTGTAAGCGTCTACACCCTTTTCATCACAAATTGCCTTTGCTTCTTCTATATCTTTAATTCCATATGTATTTAAAACTTCATTTATTTGTTTTATTCTTCTTTCATAACTTTCAAATAATGGCATTTTTCTTGCACCTCCTTTTACTCATGTCTTGGATCAATTTTACGTGCAGCTTCATCAAATCTGCCATATTGACCTGTTGCTTTTTCTAATGCTTCTTGTGCACTTATTCCTTTTTTAATCATATCCATCATTTTACCAAAATGAATGAATTTATATCCTATAATTTGATCATCTTTGTCAAGTGCAATTTCAGTAACATAACCTTCAGCCATTTCTAAGTATCTTGGTCCTTTTGCTTTTGTTGCATACATTGTACCAACTTGGCTACGAAGTCCTTTACCTAAGTCTTCAAGTCCAGCACCTATAGGAAGTCCTCCTTCAGAAAAAGCTGTTTGTGTTCTTCCGTATACAATTTGTAAGAACAATTCACGCATAGCTGTATTAATCGCATCACATACAAGATCTGTATTTAATGCTTCTAAAATAGTCTTTCCTGTTAAGATTTCTGCTGCCATTGCTGCTGAATGGGTCATACCAGAACATCCTACTGTTTCAACTAAAGCTTCTTCAATAACTCCATCCTTAACATTTAAAGTTAATTTGCATGTTCCCTGCTGAGGAGCACACCAGCCTACCCCGTGAGTAAGCCCGCTAATATCTTTAATTTCTTTTGCCTGTACCCATTTTCCTTCTTCTGGAATTGGAGCAGGACCATGATTTGGTCCTTTTGCTACAGGGCACATTAATTCTACTTCATGAGAATAAATCATACCATGACTCCTTTCTACTTTATATTTCTATCTTCTGATTCCTACTATTTAAAGAATAACCTTTAAATCTAGTTAAGTATTTAACATACATTTCTATTTTATATAGGCTTTACTGATATGTCAATCACTATATCTTTTTCAAAGATATATTATCAATTGCAAAAATAAAGACCACTTGTGTGATCTTTATTTTGTGATCTTTATTTTGTGATCTTTTTTTGTGATTTTATTTAATTAAAAGCTTTCTTATTATTTTGGTCTATTTAGCACTATAAACCTTTTTGTTTATAAATAATACTCTTTTATTCTTGCTTGTTGCAATTGAAAGAATTCCCCTTTTAGGTATTTGTGCATATTCGTCAGAGCGATCTTCTACATCTTGCACAGTAGTAGAAACTATTTGATTTTGCAAATCTATTATGTCTATTTTGTTCCCAAGTATATTTTTTTCTATTGCATCTGCTTGCACCATGTCATTAGCAAACAGTTTAAATGCGTTCTGTACTCTAGATAGAGCTTCTTTTTTAGCTCCTTCTAAATCATTCTTATCTATTTTTTTAAGCTGATCGCCTATATTATCAAATACTTGTAGTGAGCGTATATAATCTGGGTCTCTATAAGTATAAAGTCCAATTGCATTTAACGATGATGGATTCATTCCTGCACCATAAGCACCATTTTTAAGACGTATTTGGGGGCTAATATAGCTTTTAGTAAGATAAGAACTTGCTATATAATCTATCCCATCTACTGGTTTATCTTTTTCAAATGACATATAAATATAGTCTACATTTGTATCCATTAGATAAACATTGACTTTGGGCATTAACTTAAAATCATAAATATTTTTATTAACTGTCTCCTTTAAGTTTGATTCTGTTCTTTTTTCATTAACCGTCCCCTCAGCTCCCTCTGAATTTGACTTTGATTCTTGATGCTTAATTATTTTTTGAATAGATTTTTTGTATTTATATAAAACGTTTTTAGGGCAAGCAATTCCTACTTTAAGTCCTTGGTTATGATAAATTTGGTCGTCTATATTTTTTACTTTATCTATCCACTTCGTGTCTTGTTTCTCTTTTAGTTTACTACACAGTTCATATACTGGATATGTCATCTCATAGTTATAGCGACTCGCTCCTTTTATTGAGCCACTGCTGATACAGATTAAATTTTGAAGTATATTTTCGTTTTGTTGCTCTTCAAATTCACTAATAAATTGATTAAGTTTATTTAAATACCATGTTGTTTCTTTAGCTATAAGTTCTTTCCTAACATTATCTAACAAAGTGTCTCTATCTTTAATGGTCGTATCTGTTAAGATGCTGATTTTCAGATAAGGGGTATATGTCTTATTTTTTTCAATAGCTATAGGTGCTATGCTAAAGCTTGCTTTATATGGGGTCATCTCTTTTGCACTTTCATTAAGTAAATAACTATAAAGTGCTAAATAAGGTAAGTCATTCTGCTCAACACCTGTTGTATTATAATAAAGTTGTATTTGAGCAAGTTTCGTGTGAATGGGCGTTATCATATAATAAACTTCTTTTTCTTCCTTTATATTTGTATAGGCTTCTGGGCTAACTACTAACTCTTCTTCATTAATTTTTTCAAACGTAGCTTTATTCTTCTCATTTTGCCACTCAGATAGGGATGCTATAACATCTTCCCATTTTTCTTTAGGAATACTGCTTATTTCCTTAGGATCTTCTTCTATTAACTTTTCCTTTGGACTTAGTTCAATAACGGTCTGTTGTGAATCAGATAGTAATAGTTCTTTATTTACTGGGTTAATTTCCTTTAGTTTATGAATATAGTCTTTTGAAACATAATACTGGTAAGTATCTTTTTCATGTGCCCATGCTTCAAATATGCTTCTAGCAACATCTATTCCTCTAAGGGGATCACTATTTCCTATCTTTTGGGCTACATTATATTGACTGATTGTATCTTGTTCAAGATTTACATTTCGTATATCTTTTGTTTTTATATCTTCTAATAAGTCGATCAGCTGCCTTTTGTATAATTCTTTTTTTGTCTGCTCGACGTCTTTTATAACAATAGAATAAATAGGATAAGGTAAATCACTATCTTTACAAACCTCTACTCTTTCTATATTCATCTTTTTTATCTGGGTTTGAAAATAAGAATTTGGATTGATAAGATAAGTATGAACCCATAAATCAAGCTCAACTTGCTCTTTGATACTTAGTTTTTTTCTTACAAGATAACTTTTTATAATCAATGATTTATCACTATCCGAAATATAACTATCAACTATATGAGTGGGGGGTTGCTTGGGCAGTACCACCATATTTTCTTCCTTACCATTTGAAGTATACTTATTAATATAGTTATCAATGATATTCAGCATTTTTTCAATCTGAATATCTCCATATAAAACAATCTTCATATTGCTTGGATGATAATATTTTTTGTAAACATTAATAAATTCCTCGTACGTAAGCTTTGGGATATCACTTGGTAAGCCACCACTATCGTTCTCATAGTGCGTTCCTTTATAAATATTGCTTCTAATACTTCTATAGATAATCCTATCCTTTGCTTTTATTGCACCTTTCATCTCATTATAAACTACTCCACCAAAAGAATTGGTCCTTGGATTGTAATGAAAGCTTTCTTGGTAAAATCCATGTGGTTGATCAATCATCGTTGGATTAAGAACACTGTCTAAATAGATGTGCATTAAATTTTCATAGCATGTATCATAAGGGGTACAGAAAGGATAGACAGTCAAATCTGCACTAGTAAATGCATTCATATAAATACTTGGATAAGCCTCCCCTGCATCAAAAAACAAGTTATTAAAAGGGTACTTTTTTGAACCTGTAAGCACAGTATGTTCTATAATATGATTAACCCCTGTATTATCAGATGTTGGTGTTTTCACCCCTAGTGCAAAACTTTTTCGTTTATCTTTATTTTTAATCCATATAACTTCCATTCCCAACTTTTTATGCTTAAATGTATAGAGGATATCTTGATCATACTTTACTTTCTTAACCTCTACAAAGCTACTCTTCTCTTTAGCATAAATAGGGATCATAACAAAAAAAACTACCAAAAATAAAAAAATAAATATCTTGAACTTTGTTTTATTAAGCATTGTATTCCCTCCTACAAAGTAGGATGTACACTTTCGTTTTTTTTATCACACTATTTTACCTATGTACCAGTTTACTTGTATCTGTTTCATTCTTGCTCATGTTTCATTCCTTCTTATGTTTCTTTCCTTTTATGCTTCTTATATGTCTCTTTTGTGTCTCTTTTAGTTGCCCATTATAAGTTGTCTTATCCTTCTTCCTATAGCTACTTTTTAGTTCTATGTCCTATGATTTTTTCATATAGTATAGTTAGCAAATTGAACTATTAAGGAGGGGTACTATGCATGTCCCTAATTATCCACCTACTATGTCACGGCAAACCTTCGGCTCTTTACAAGTCAGTGTAACTCAAGATCCCCTATTAGGACCTGAACTACCTATTAGCAATGTTCCAGTAACTATACGTGCTATTTCTCCAGACGGAAGTGGAACAATCATCGCGGAACTCACAACCAATGAGCTTGGAAGAACAGACGCTCTTGAAATTGAAGCACCACCTGAAGAATATAGTCTTGACCCAGAAGTCACTGCTCAGCCTTTTTCTTCCTATACAGTATCTACAAGTAGTCCTGAATGGGTTAGCACCATGGTTGTAGGTACTCAGGTTTTCCCTAATACATTATCTGTACAACCTACTCATCTGCAACCTATCTCAAGATCCATGGCATATAGGAGTCCTAGGCAATCCTCCATCAGACAGCAAGAAGAAATTTTTATTATTGGTCCACCTACTTTATTTGGAAACTTTGAGCCAAAGATTCCTGAAGATGAAATTAAACCTATGCCTCCTGGCTCAGGATTTGTTACTCTGGATAATGTTGTTGTTCCTGAATTTATAGTCGTTCATGATGGTACACCAAATAATCAAGCTGCTCCTAACTACACCATACGTTATATAGACTATATTAAGAATGTAGCATGTTCCGAAATATATCCTACCTGGACAAGTGAAGCCATCCGTGCTAACGTTTATGCTATTGTTTCCTTTACACTAAACAGAGTATTTACAGAATGGTATCGAAACCAAGGTAAACCCTTTACCATTACAAGTTCTACTGCATTTGATCATGCTTTTTTTCATGGTCGTAATATTTTTGCAAATGTTGCCCAAATCGTAGATGAAGTATTTAATGTCTTTATTAATCGCACAGGTGTCCAGCAACCTCTTTTAGCACAGTACTGTGATGGCAGGCGTGTTCAATGTCCAGGGTGGATGACACAGTGGGGTAGCCAATCCCTTGGTAACCAAGGAGTAAATGCTGAAAATATATTAAAGAGCTTTTATGGGCAAAACATTCGCCTTGTAGGTGCTCCAAATGTTCAAGGCATTCCTGAGTCGTACCCCGGAACACCTCTTAGATTAGGTTCTAGTGGAGCATCAGTACGCAAAATCCAAGAGCAGCTCAATCGTATCTCTGACAACTACCCAGCTATTCCAAAAGTTGCAGCAGATGGTAGCTTTGGTCCAGCTACAGAAGAAGCTGTTAAGACCTTCCAGCGTGTCTTTAACTTAACAGTAGATGGTATTGTGGGAAGAGCCACGTGGTATAGAATTTCTCAAATTTATACCGCTGTAACAAGAATGGCTGAACTTAACTAAATTAATAAGGCACTGAATGATAGATTACTCTATATTCAGTGCTTTATTCCCTCTTTTATTTATGAATTCTATTGCTTTTTCATTGGTTTTCATGTCTTCGTTATTTCTTTTTACTTCGTATGTTACTTATCCGATTACTTTTTCTTTGTTCGTTTCTATCATTCACTTTATTCCGTTCTTATTGCACTTAGCGCAGAAAGTTTCATTGCTCTTCTTGCTGGGAAATAGCCAGATATTAATCCAATCATGGTCGCAAAACTAACCGCAGCCATGGCAAGCCAAGGAACAATCATAGATACTTTCCCTTCTGCAATACCCATAATTCCTCCTGCAAATTGTGCACCTACAATATTTAGTACAAATGAAATAGCTAGTGAAAATATAAGCCCTAAAATCCCCCCAATAAGCCCAATTAAAACTGCTTCAATCAAAAATAGTTTCTTAATGTCTGATATTTTAGCCCCTATTACTTTCATAATACCAATTTCTTTAGTTCTTTCATAAATACTCATCATCATTGTATTGGTAATACCTATAGCTGCAACAAATAATGATATAGCACCTATACCACCTAGTGCCATTTGAATACCCATTGAGAGTTTTTTCATCTCATTGATTTGATCCATTGAACTATAAGTCCTAAAACCTTGATCTTGCAAGCTTTTTTGTACTGTTTCAACTTGTTTTCTGTCTTTTACTTTAACTCTTACTTCATCATATACTTCTTCCTTCTTTTTTGAAGAAGCTCCCTTTGGTTTACCTTGCATTTGATTTTCATATTTTGTTTTTTGCTCTACAATTTTTTTAAAAGCTTCTCTTGGAACATAAACAGAATAATAGGTTTCATATTTTGTTTCAGGAGTAATGCCAACTAATCTAAAGGTAGAATTTTTTTCAGTTTTTATTTTATTGCCATTCATATCTTGCACAATAGGCTTTCCTTTTTCATAATCATATTCTCTTACATCAATTTCAATTTGATCAGATCCTAAAGCAAATTCCATCCTTGTAGGTTCTTTATTAAAATTAATTTTTGCACCGATTTTTGAAAACTCCAATGGTATTTGATACCCCATCACCATGACATCTTTTTCGCCCTTAGCCATATCTGTGCCTTCTGCTACTTTATAATCTAGTGCCTCCATGTCTTCAGCATCCATACCATAAATTTCAAATCCCCAGTTAGATTTATATTTACCAAAAACTAAATAAGCATAGGTACGCATGATGGGAATAACTCTTTCTACCCCATCAATTTCCATAAAACCTTCTAGCGTCCTATTATCTAGCTTTGGTGCTTTAGGGTCATCATAGCCTTCTGGCATAACACTAATCACAGTAAGGCTTCCCATCTGTTCCACCATACTCTCAAAGTTTTTATCCATTGCAATACCAACTGAAAGCATAAGTATGATAGAACTTGTCCCAATAACAACGCCTAAGATTGTTAAACAAGTTCTTAACTTTCTTCTCCATAAACTACGAATGCTCATTGAAAATAAATCAGAGATCTTCATCTAGCATCATCTTTTCTTTTTTAGCTTTTTTCTTTTTCAGAATGACAATAACAATGATTATGGCTATTATCAAAATTACACTGCCAAGAATAAGTGGCACACCTATCCCTTTTTTTTCTTCTTCAATTGGCTGCTCGCTTCCCATATCGTCAGGCATTTGTGGGGCTCCTTCTGCAACCTCTACTGAAAAATCTTTAACATAAGTGTTTATCTGACCTGTTGTTTCTTCATACTCTATGATAATCTTACCTTCTAAGAGTCCAGGTACTTCTGGAATAATCGTTGGAGAATAATCACCTGTTTCGCCCTTTTCAAGCCTTCCTATAAATACCTTATCATCTTGCACAGAAAAGCCTTCGCCTTCTATGTGTATCTTGATATTTGATATATCTGTTTTACCTGTATTATAAATAGGCACATTCACATAAGCTGCCATCCCTACCATAGGAGAGTCAATCACTACATCTGCTATTTCAAGTTTGGTTACTTGCTCAACAGGGATGCCTATACTTTCAGTAGCAGTAATCTCTGCTCCTTTTTCATCTTCATATTGCATATCGATGGTTATTTGGTAAGTTCTTGGGCTTGCACTTGGTATTGTATAAAGTCTTATTTTTTTGACCTCTGTCTGTCTTGGGCTAAGATCAGATATATAAAATGTATTACTTGCTCCTACTGGTGTAAAGACATTTCCCGAATCATTTTCTCCTATATCTTTAACTGTTAAATTTGCTTTAAAATTATGTACGCTTTTTGTATTGTTCGTATTAAGGAATCCAATTTCTAAATCAAATTCTTGTCCTGCTTTGACAACTACAGGATTTACCGAATAGGTACCAACAATAACTTTTGGCATTCCTTTCTTAATCGTTTTGCCATCTTCATCTTTTTCATTCTCAACATTAGAAATGTTAACACTTGTATATTGGCTAATTGTGTTTTTTTGATCTCCTTTTCCATAGTCAACAGATATTTCTATTGGATGTGTATTGGTACTTGCTGCCACAGTTGCTGCCATTGTGACAGTAAATTGCTTGCTTTGACCTGGACTTAGATTTTCTATTATAAAAAGATTTTGTGATTTAGGTACGATTCCTTCATCACCTTTAACAGATATCTTTATATTTTCAGCTCCTGTCTTACTTGATACATTAAACTTTATGGTAAAGTTTTGATCGACAGAATATATCCCTGAAGCTCCAATCACATTACTAATGATTACCTCTGAAGAAGCGGAGCCAGAAGAAGTATTTAAATAAATGTATTGATTTTCTGTTTTTTCATTGCCTTCTTCATCTAAATATTTTAGATCTATTTTAATTGGCACCATACTGAGTTCAGTATTTGAAGCAATTTTTATACTTACAGGAATGGATTGACTTACACCCGGCTTTATTTCCTCAACAAATCGCACACTACTGCCATTTGCTACAGCAACATCAGGTGAATTACTGATTTCAAATCGAATGTTTTTTGCAGAAATATCACCTACATTTTGAATTTTAACCATTATGCTTTCTACAATCCCAGCTTTGAACACCCTATTTGTATCTAACGCAACTTCTAAAGATGGTGGCATGATATTACTATCTACTATAAGCTCAATAGGGTAGTCTGTGCCTGCTATCTCAGCATTTACTTTATAGCTTCCAGCCTTTACGCCTTCTTCTACAGCTACAGCAAACTGGACTGTCCGCACTTCTTTTGGCTGAACCCCAGTAATCTCAATGTAGTTCTTATTCTTTATTTCAATACCTGGTACATTCTCCTGCATGGCTAACTGAATTTTTACACGATTAATTTTATTGGTTGAAACATTTTTTATCTTAAACTCTGCATTTTGAGATTTACCTGCTTTAACTTTTACTTTATTTGACCCTTCAATAGCAATAGCATCTTTAATCTCTTCTGAAGATTTTGCTACAATTTCCATCTCTTTGTATACAGAACTTGTTGTAGCTCCTTCTTTGCCGTTAAAAACATATTCTAGTTCGACTAATATACTCTTAGAACCCCCATTATATTTAAGCCCATTAATAGAAACATGAGTATGATGATCTGTCCAGCTTGTTTCTGCAGCATTAACATATTCTATTCCTGATCCAGAAACTCTTGCACCCGTTATTTCAACTCTACTATCTGTAATACCATATTTTATTTTAAGATCAAATGTATCATCTTTTTGAATTCCTGTTTGACTTTGTTCTAGTCCTATAATAGATATATATTCTGATCTACCTTCTTCTGCATAAACACAGTTTATGTTACTAGGTAATAAATAACTTATTAACATTATTAATGGTAGAATCATGCTTATGTATTTAGATTTCTTGTTCATAGATAACTTTCTTCCCCTCTGTTGTATTTGTTTCTACTCTGTAGATATTCCCATCTCTAATTGTAATAATGCGATGTGCATAAGAGGCTATTTCGGGATCATGTGTCACGATAACTAGCGTTTGTTGATGTTCTCTTGCGATATTGGTAATAATATTCATCACTTCTTTCGTTGTATGCGTATCTAAATTACCTGTTGGTTCATCTGCAAAAAGAATCTTGGGCCTATTTACAAAAGCTCTAGCTATACTTACCCTTTGCTGCTGTCCACCACTCATTTCATTTGGCTTATGGTGCAGTCTTTTACTAAGTCCTACTGCTTTTAACATCTCTTTAGCATTTTTTTCTCTTTCTCTTTTCGATACCCCCTGAAAAATAAGAGGTAATGCCACATTTTCAAGAGCCGTCAATGAGGGAATTAGATTATAGGATTGAAAAACAAAGCCAACATACTTCTGCCTAAAAATAGCTAGCTGCGTTTCATCTAGTTGTGTAATGTCCCACTTCTTTATATTGATACTTCCACGTGTTGGTTTTTCTAGTCCTGCAAGCATATTAAGAAGGGTTGATTTGCCTGATCCTGATGTTCCATATAAACAACATATCTCTCCCTCTTCTATGGTCAAGTTAATCTTGTCTAAAGCAACGATCTTTTCATTCCCCATTTTATATACTTTTCTTAGATCTTGAACTGTAATAATAGGTGCCAAAATCTTTCTCCTTTTATTAGCAATTTTGTCAAATATAGCTCGTAATTCTATATCTTTATTTTACACTATTAATTAGACGCCTGTCTAGCTAGATAAGTTCCAACAATATTACAATTCAATAAAATATTTATATCATTGGAACTTCTTAAACACTAATCCTCTTACAAACTATAGATACGTTTATATAATCTGCTGTGTTCGTAAAATATCTAACGTATTTTGTAAGCATAGTTTACCGTACCCCCAACTAGGATCTGGAAAGCTGACCCCTGGAATATTTCTTACTGCTCCACGAAGTAAATAAGCTTTTAAGTTTTCTCCATACATAAACAAGTTATTCCCTCTAACAATACCCCATTCCATAATCAGTGCAGCACTTCCTGTTACATGTGGTGTTGCCATGCTTGTGCCACTCAGTTGCTGATAACCCCCTGTATAGCTTGGAGCAATAATATTAACCCCTGGTGCTACTAAATCTGGCTTAATTACTTTGTCATTTCTACTAAAACCTCTTCCTGAAAATGGTGCTATTTGCTGGGTTCTTGAATTATAAGCCCCTACTGATATAACGAATTCTGCTGTAGCTGGCGTCGTAATAGTAATCCCAGATACATTGGTCAAAATATAATTATCTATGCCTGCAGTTTCTGATGTTGGCCCCCATACATGATAATCACCTAAAACAATATTTTTCCCATATATCCTAACAGTCCATACACCTGGTGATATAAATGCACTTCTTAGAGGAATAAGAAAGACTGCAAATTCTATATCCCCATTTAATGGAGAGGGGCCGACAAAGGTCGTAAACACTTCTGTAGTCCCTAGTATATAACTTTGGGCCCCTTGAGGATAAGATAAAATACCTGTGGTTGCCCCTGATGGACTAATTATTTCAAACTCCATGTTATCAATAAAACTAATCCATATAGACAATCTATAGTTAGATACACTTTCTCCTATTTGAAACTGAAATTCTTTGACTTCTCCTTCGCCAACTACGCCCATTGTATGATTGCGTGATGCTCCTTCATTTCCTGTTCCAACAACAATATTGCATCGCCATAATGAAGCAGCATCATCTAAGTACTGTTCGAGTAAAGCACTACCATCATGTGGTCCCTCACTCATCCCTAAGCTAATATTAATTGCTACTGGTCTTCCCAGTTGAATTGCTTTTTCTATTACATATTTAACTGCAAGCATAATCTCAATGCTTCTTACAAAGTCCTCTTGCCCAGGAGCACCTAATTTCACTATAATAAATTCAGCCTCAGGTGCTGCTCCTACATATTGCCCATTTGACGCTCTTCCGTTGCCACCTGCTATGCCAGCTACATGTGTTCCATGCCCTCTATAATCCTCACTAGGTACAATGGTAAGCTGCTCTTGTCTTGTAGGCCTAGTAAGTGCCTCATTAATTTGTTCTCTTGTATATTCAGTCCCAACAAAAAACCCTTCTGGAGGGCTTCCGCTAATTGTTTGATCCCATATAAAAGCTATTCTTGTCTCTCCATTATTATATCTAAAGTCTGGATGAGCATAATTTATTCCCGAATCAATGATTCCAAGTAATACGCCATTTCCTTTTAATAAATAAGGCCTTTGATTTTGAACTTGAGTAATGCAGCTTGCAAGCATACTTGCATTAACATTATAAATCATTCTTTTAGGTGTTTCTAAATATTCAACCTGTGTATAGAGCAATAAATTATTAATATTTTCTTTCGGAATCGTTAAAACAGCATATTGGCTGTTAATAATCTGAGCTATGCCCCCTTCAGCAAGTGCCACTGACTGAATATCTCCATTATATTTTACTACTATTTGCCAATTGTCAACATTCTCAAATCCTAATTTTTTCAAATACTCTTCGTATTGATCAAGTTGTGTTCCTGACATCTCTGTAACGATACTTAAAGTTGCATCTGTCTTATTTTCCATCTTCTATCACCGCCTTGATCGTATCTCATTTAGCATCTCTTCTATACATAGGATGCCATATCCCCACTGAGGATTTGGATAAGGTGCATTAAGTTGAGGCCTTCTTGCTGTACGTAGCATATATACTTTTAGTTCCCCACCATACAATGTCCAATCACCGGATATCCTTCTTTCGTATTCCATACAAAGCAGATAAGCACCTGCTACAAAAGCTGCTGCTGCACTTGTTCCTGTAACTGATTCATAAGTAACATTTGGGTCATTAGAAGTTGTTACAATCCCTACTGCGGGAGCTGATATATCTGGCTTAAGGCGTTCATCTTTTGTGAATCCTCTGCCCGAAAATGCAGCTATTTGTGATGTGGTTGGATTAAACCCTGCAACACTCGTTATATTTGAAGCTGTTGAAGGTATTGTAAGGGTAGTTGATAAAGAAGAAGTCAAAAATCTTGTTTGCGTGTTCTCTACAATAGAACCCCATATATAGTAACTACCTTGAACGATATTGGTACCTCTTAACATAATCGTCCATAGCCCTTGTTCTATCCCAATATTTGGAATCCCCTCAAATAATATCAATATCTTTTGATTATACTCATCTAGCGTAGGCTGAGAAAAACTAACAAATAACTGTGAATCCCCAAATACAAATACTCTATTCGGCACCCTAATGCTTAGTACTTGGGTACTTTCTCCCCTTGGTGATTGAACGATAAGCTCTATATCATCTAAAAAGTTTTTCCATATACTACACATGTAGTATAACTGATTGGGTGCAACAATAAGCTGTATTTTTTTATGTTCCCCTTGCGATAATTTACCTTGAATGTGACTATCCTTATTGGCCTGATTACCTGTTCCCACAATAATATTATTTTTCCAAACTACTGACATTTGATCGATATATTGCTCTATTGCTGATTTCCCATTATGTGCACCCTTATTAGTTCCTGTTCCTAATAGAATGCAAACTGGTGCATTTAATTCTTGAGCCTTCATTAATACATACTTTATGCCTTGCATAATATCCGTATCTCTCGGCATCGTAATGTTAGGATTTGAACTGCCTGCTTTCACAATGATAAGCTTGGTGTTTGTAGCAAGTCCCTTATGTTGACCGTCTGAAGTTCTTCCATTACCAGCAGCTATTCCAGTCATTGCTGTTCCATGACCAATGGCATCAATAGAAGGCACCCTTTGAAGGCTTTCTTCTTTTGTAGGCATGCTTAGTGCTTCATCAATATCACTTTTTGTAAATTCTATGCCCTTCTTAAATCCCTCTGGGGGTGTTCCAATTAGTGTTTGATCCCATAAATATAAGATGCGTGTTGTATTATCATTGTTTCTAAAATCTTCGTGCATATAATCTATCCCTGAGTCAATAACTGCGAGCAAGGTGCCTTCTCCAGTAACACTATATCCCGCTTCCATAGTTGAAATATTTAGAGCACAAATGCTGTTTAATACTGCGGATCCTATATAGCTCATTGAACTTGATAAATCCATATAAATAATAGTTGGTATTTCTGAAAGAACATCTATATAACGCTTATTAAGAAATCCTGTAAGGTAGTTCGCATTAAGTACCACAAGCTCTCCTTGTATTTCTTCAGGAATATCTAAAAAATCACCTCTATACTCTATAAGTAGCTCCCAAACTTCTGGATTAGAAGAAGCTGTAAGCTGAGTTAAGACTTCTTGATTTAACCTATTGGAATAAGCTAGTACAAGCTGTAATTCAGGACTTAATTTATTGATAATCATAGCATCACTTTCCTTATAATCTCTTCAAATAAGACATCATTAAACCTATCCAAATTAAAGGTCCCAAAACCATATGTAGGATTAGGATAATTAACAGTAGCCAATCGCTCAATTCTTCTTAGCATAATGTTTTGCATGACCAAAGAATTAGGCATAGGGAAAGCATTTTCACTCACAAACTTGCTAAATAGTATAGATGATATGCCAGCCATAATTCCCGCTGCTACTAATGTTCCGGATGCCCTGGCCCAAGTTCTATTTATATTAGGTACTATAATATTGACTGCGGATGTGACTAAAGTAGGTGTAATTGTTCTATCTGCGGCAAATCCTCTTCCTGAAGAATCTGTTACAGTCAGTGTATCTTCATTATATGCTCCTACACACATTACTTCTGTTGTGCATCCTAGTGGGTAAACAGATATAAATGCAGAGGCTGGAGATAGTATGGCTCCTGTATTTAAGCTATATTGTGATATCCATATATCAAGGACATCTTGAATTCTATCTGGATTATTAAAAACAATTCGCCAGTTTCCTATCATGGGGTTTTCAATTCTAAATACTGCATTCTCACTTCCATTATCGAAGCTAACACTATTTCCTTTTAAATAAATAGTAGCTGAACCTATTCTAACAATACCAGGTACATCCATCGATACAGTTTGCTGCTCATTAGGTGGATAGAGTATCATGCTAATTTTGCCTGGAATAGTTTTCCATATCGTTCCAATAATATTTTGTCCGCTCTCCCTCACAACTATTTCTATAGTCTCTTGAACCTGGTTTTTAAACTCAATTCTTTGGTGATGGCTTTTATTTGCTTCTTCTCCACTTGTAGTGATAATATTTGTTCCCATTTTTTTTGCTAGTTGTCCTGTTAACTGTAAGAGAAAAATATCACCTCTATGACTATCAATATTGGTCCCATATGAAGTAATTAAAGTAATCGGACGATTATTCTCCTGTGCTACATTCATCAGCTTTGTTATCCCTATAAGAAAATCTTCAAATAATGTTGCGTCTTCAGTAGGAACCCCCCCATATATTCTTTGAAGCGTGTCACTTACCTTGTTTACTTTTGCCACTATAAACTGGCATTCTGTAGCTACTGTACTGTATGTCTGCCTTTCATTTACTACATATCCTCCTGCTACTCCTAAAGCTATAGTGCTGATGCCTGTTTCATCTCTTATAGGAACAACTTCATATGGATTTTCTGAAGCTAATGCCCTATTAATATCTTCTTCATAATAACTGATGCCCTCATTTCCTCTTTGTTGTTCCCATATATAGCCTATCCTTGTTCGCCCATCCTCTGTTAAAAATGCTGGGTGTGTGTAATCAATGCCTGATGTACTCACAATTCCAATATAAGTATATCTTCCCTTATATCTTAAATTTTCTCTTGATAAACGATAGTTAAAACTGTCTTGTTGCTGTGTTATAATCGGTACTGCTGGTGTCATAATTTGATTTAAATAGTTAACTTCAACCTGAGGCCTAATGATTTGTGCATTTTGATCAAATACTTTCCTTGAAGCCTGCAAAATCCCATAGTCTCTTAATATCGTATTATATGTTATTCCTAATTCCTCATAAAATTGCTTTGACAGAGAATAGTTGATATTAGGTAATACATATATTTCTTCATCCTCTGGAATAAGTTCATAGAACACATCCTTATATAAGGGCTCATTTTGTCTTGCTAAAAGAATATCTATGCAACTTGATTCTCGTTTTTTTTCACTAATAAGTGACTTTGTAACCTTTTTTATAAGGCTTTGCTTATAAATAGGAGATTCTATATCTAAATCTGTATAGATAACAAATGGCTTATTTAGTTCTTTAGCTTTATTTACTACGTATTTAATGCTTAATAAATAGTCTATACTTAATAGTGTATGATAACACAGATAAATATTCATATATTCATACAAGAAATTTTTGTTCTTCTTATATTTTACAGACTCTTCTTTATGGGTATGGATATTATAATAAATATCTACATTTTCTTCTGGCTGCTTATTGCCTATATAAACCAATAGAATGTCCCTACTTCTAAAATATTCTGCATTATAACTAGCTTTTATATCTCGTAAATAAATGTCAAATTCTTCTTCTATGTTATCTGCTAAGGCTTTAATACTGTTCAAAGACTGTTTGTTTGTTGTTATGACCCAATAATCCTCTATAACATTTTGAGCACTTGTACAATATTGCATTAAATAAGTTGCACAATTCTTCTTGCACTCCACTAGAACACGCAACACTTATCACCTCCTATATCATCTGCAGGCTTTGCAACAGATTAAGTCTTCCATAGCCTTCTATATTATTAGGATAAGTAACCCCTTCTTGTCTTGTTGCTCCTCTTATTAATATATTTCTAACTGTACGTGTTGTAATCCAAGGGAAATTTTGCTCTATTAATGCCCATTGTACCAAAAGAGCACATGCTGAAGCTGTAATTGCTGCTGCTGCACCTGTTCCTACAAAGGTTCCATATCCACCGCCCGGGATCGGAGCATTGATACCAAGCCCTGGTGCAATCAAATCTGGCTTGATATGCCCATCAGTAGTTGGTCCTCTTCCCGATGCAACATAAACACTTTTATCAATATAAGAGTAGGCTCCTACGACAATAATATTTTGAGCTGTACTTGGAATACACACTGTTGTAAAAGGAACTGGTTCTAAAAAACGTGTTGTTCTTTCAACAAAATCTACTCTTGGAAGCCATACATTATACCTTCCGTTTACTATATTATCTCCATACACAGTAATATTCCAAAGTCCTGGTACAGGATTTAAAAAGCGGATTTCAATACTTAATCCTCCCGTTTTAAAGTATGGATAAACATAACGAATATTAATTTGACTTTGCTGAAGTGAAAAGGTAAAGGTTTCGTCTTTACTTGGTCCTAAAGGTACTCGCTCTATGATTTGACCAATAGGACTCCTAATAGATACAGATATTTTATCAGGAACCATTGCCCACATCATAACTGTAAAACCTCTTTCACCCTCTTCTACATTGATTTCAAAGCTTTGACTTCCTCCATTTGTAATATTCCCTGCAAAATGATGTCCTGCATTGGTTTCGTTGCCAGCAGATGATACAACAACTAAACCATGTACAATGCTCAGTCTTTCAAGATATCTTTCTAATATAGAACTTCCATCATGTGCCCCATCATTATTTCCTAAGGCTAAACAAATAACTATAGGTTTTCTAAGTCTAACTGCAAGACTTCCCAAATAACTTATTCCTGCGATCACATCATTATCTTGATACGCTACAGCACCCTCACGTATCACATAATATTCTCGTATATACTGTTTTGCTGGTCTTAATTTTACTACTGCTAAACTAGCATTAGGTGCTCCGCCAATATATTCATCTGTTGCTGTTTTATCATCTCCTGCCGCAATACCTGCTAAAAAAGTCCCATGTCCATTTTCATCTCTTGAAGGCACTATGCTGTAAGGATCTTCTGACCTAAGTGCTTCATTTATTTGCTCTTGCAAGTATTCTGTTCCATATGAAAATCTTTCGGGTGGTGCACCCGGTATGCTTTGATCCCATATTGCCACTATGCGTGAAGTATTATCTTCATTTCTAAATACTTTATGAGTATAGTCAATACCCGTATCTACAAATCCAATCAAAACACCATTACCTCTTAATTCCCCATAAGGATAATCATGAAACTGTAAGATATTTGCCTCTGCTAAAGCCTCTCTTGAATTGAGTCCAAAAAGCTCTGGTGGAACTGCAGTAGTAAGCGAACGTAGAAGAGTATTTATATTTGGTTCTTGTTCCACTGGAACTTCTATGTTGTATATATTTGGAGCAATCTGCTCAAAAAAGATATTAGGAAATTGTCTGCTTAAACTCTCAATACTTTCAAGTGTTTCATATATAAAGTTCCTATTTTCTTGTCTTGCCTCATCCACAGTATCACCTCCATACAGGAAATGCTCAAAATCCAATGAATTTTGAGCATTTGATATCTATACACTATATGCAGTTTATGTTTCAAGTATTAATAGTTTTTCAAGTTTCTCTTATAAAGTCAATTATATCTAAAATAACTTTATCAATTTCCGTATCTAGGTCATGAAGCAAATCATGCATACATTTTGGATAAGTAATTATTTTTTTATTCTCAAAAGTAATTTGCTCCAAGATGCTTTTATTTCTATCAATAGGAATGACATGGTCTTCTTCTCCTAGCAAAAATAGACTCTTGATCTTATAGTTTTTAGCATTTTCTATGGCATAGCTAATACCAACTTTAATAAATTGATAAATAAAACGCATGGTGACAAATTGATTGCATGCTTTATCATTTTTAAATTCTTCTAAAAAAAACTTATTGCGAATAGCTAGTTCCTCACCCATTTTATGAAACTTAACTTCTTCCAGCAAATTATCTATAAGCTCGTAAAACACCTCTGGCATATGTTTGCATCCTATAGGAACCCCTAATGCAGGGGATGAAAATATCTGTGAATACACATCATCTTTATACCTTAATCCATAGATAAAGGTAATAAGTCCCCCCATTGAATGTCCAAAAGTAATTAATTTCTTGTTATACCTTTTTAAATACTCTATAACAATCTTCATATCTTCAACAAATAAAAAAAAGTCTTCTATATCGCCTCTAGTTCCCAATGATTTCCCATGTCCTCTATGGTCCAGTAGACAAACGCCAATATTTTGTGTTACTAATTTTTGAGCAAAGTCTAAATATCTTCCGCAGTGTTCTTCATAGCCATGGGCTATAACAACAATCTCAGATGCACTATGTGGAATATCCAGTCTACAAAAAAGACGAATATCATCTTTAGCATACAGATATTTATCTAATAAATTCATAGATAATTACATCCTTCCATACTGACTGATTATCTTATCTATAAGTCTGCTCGCTTCTGACTTTGTTAATTCATCTAATCCCTCTATTTTTTCAAGATTATGCCATGCACACAATTTAAGTACATAATTTTTTTGCTTCGCTGTTAAAGGTGTAACCTTCTGCTGTTCATACTCCACAGTACTTGGCTTAAACAAACTAGCATCTATGTGGTAAAAATCGTCTATTAATTTCTCATAAAGGTTATAGGTAGCAAATGCATCATCATATGCCCTATGTGCATGCTCTAATGATATATTATAGTATTGGCAGAGATCCCCAAGCTTTCTACTTGGCAAAGCTTCAAGCATTTTTCTTGATATAGTAAGGGTATCTAAAAGCTCTCTTTCAAAAGCAAGCTTTAATTTGTCTGCTTTAACCTTTAACATACGATAATCAAATAAAATAATATTATGCCCTACTAAAGGAACTTGTTCACAGAATTCTATAAACTCAGGAAGAACCTCTTCTATTTTCCTTTTGTCCCTTACCATTTCATTTGTAATGCCTGTAATTGAAGTTATGTATGGTGTTATGACTTCATTAGGACATATAAGTTCATTAAAAGTTTTCTTAACTTTATGATTTTCAATATAAACAGCCCCAATTTCTATAATATCACTTCTTAGTGGATGTGTACCTGTTGTTTCTATATCTAAAACTACATATTTCTTCATCATTCTTCTCCTTATTGAAATATACATTTTTATTCTACAACACTTTTGATATATTTCAATAAATAGTTTTGTAACATATGAAATTCAAAATGCTTTTTCTATATTTTTTCTCTTTTTATTTTGCTTACTCCATTCACATTTTTAACAATAAGTAACCTCTATGATTCTTCCTAATCGCATTAAAACTTTATACCTGAACAAGCTAAATATTGGCGTTGTTTCTCAATATTTTTATAATATTTTTTTGCTTTTTTTATATTGACAAATTTTATTAAAAATGCTTTATTGCATTTGTCACACACTAGATATAGTATATCTATAGAGAAACAATTCTATATATTGTACTACGAACGCACATGGCAACCAACAACTCATTCTGTATGAATGCATTTGAGTTGTTCCTCTATCAACACACAGTGAAATCATACTATAGGAGGGATATTGATGGAATATTATGTTGTTAAAAGAGATGGCAGAAGGGTCTCTTTTGATATGGAAAAAATTAATAATGCAATTTTAAAGTCAGCTCGATCCTTCGCTGATAAGACAACATCATCGGAGAGTCTTAACATAGACTGCCATTCTATTTCTGAAGAAGTGGCAAAAAAAATACGCAATCAATATAAGTATCAGATACAAGTAGAACAAATTCAGGATTTAATTGAAGAGACTCTTGAAGATTTTAACCTTAATCATATAAAAAATATTTATTCAAGTTACCGAGAGGAAAGAACTAGAGTTAGGGATTTAAAATCTGAGCTTATGAATACAGTCCATAGTATAGGTATTGAAACAGATAGAGATAATGCAAATGTAGGTAATAATTTTTCATCTAAGCTCCTTAGAATAGCAAGTGAAACGAACAAATGGCACAACCTATCTAAGATGCCAAAACATCTTTCAAAGCTTCATGAAACTGGTGACTTATATTATCATGATTTAGATAGTTATAACCTCACAACAAATTGTCTACATATTGATACAAACAAAATATTTGAAAAGGGTTTTAATACTGGATATGGTACCATCAAAAAACCAAAACGAATTGAAACAGCTGCCGAGCTTTCCTGTATTGTCCTTCAATCTTCTCAAAACGATATGTTTGGTGGTCAATCTCATGTAAACTTTGACAATGATATGGCTCCTTATGTGGATGCTACAAGACAAGAGATTACTAAGGAATATGCTCTATTAAAAGAAACTATGAGTGAAAGCTCCTTTACCAATTTTGTTGAAGATAAACTTATTGCACGTGTCAAGCAAGCCATGCAAGGCATTGTTTATAATCTAAATACAATGCACTCAAGAGCAGGTTCTCAAGTTCCTTTTAGCTCCCTTAATATTGGCATCCCATTATCAGAAGATGCTGCTTTAGTATGTAAGGTCTTTCTTGAGGAATATGAGAAGGGGCTTGGTAAAAATGAACAACCTATTTTCCCAAATATTATTTTTAGAGTAAAAAAAGGAGTTAATAGAGATCCTGAGGATCCTTATTACTTTTTATTTCAAGTTGCATGTAGAGTTGCAGCAACGCGAATGAACCCAACTTTTATGAATTTAGATGCTGACTTTAATTTAGCTTACTATGAAAAAGGTATTTTGCCTGCTACTATGGGATGCCGTACTTATGTATGTGCCAATGTCAATGGTCCTGAAGGTCCAAATAGTCGTGGCAATATTGCTCCAACTACGATTAATCTTCCTAGACTCGCCATTCTTGCAAATGGCAACTTAGACTATTTTTGGCACCTACTTGATGAAAGATTAAACCAAGCTAAAGAAGCTCTTTTACATCGCTATGATGTTCTAAAAAGACTTAAAGTTAAAGATATGCCTTTTGTAGCTGGTGAAGGCCTTATGCTAGGCTCAGAAGGTCTTTCTCCAGATGATAGTATTGAGCCAATTCTTAAAAATGGAACTTGGGGCATTGGTTTTATTGGCCTTTCTGAAACCCTTATAGCACTTACAGGCAAACATCATGGAGAAAGTGAAAGTTCAAGAGAACTTGGTTATCGAATTATTCAACGTATAAGAGATTTTACGGATAAGACTATTATCGATACTCATTTAAATTGGAGCTGCTATGCTACTCCTGCCGAAGGTTTAAGCGATAAATTTGTAACAAAAGATAGGGCTCACTTTGGGGTCATTGAAGGGGTAACTGATAAGGATTATTATACCAACAGTTTTCATATTCCTGTATCTTATCCAATTTCTATCATTGATAAAATACAGATAGAAGCTCCTTTCCATAAAATGTGCAATGCTGGACATATAAGTTATATTGAAGTAGATGGTTACCCTAGTAGTTCTACAATAGAAAAAATTATAACCTATGCCTATAAAAATTCAAATATTAGCTATTTAGGTATTAATTTTCATTTAAGATATTGTAAAGATTGTGGCAAACAAGTTTTAGATGAGGTCTCTTCATGTCCTAACTGTGGCAGTAATTATATTCAAGGTATTAGTCGTGTTACAGGCTACCTAAGTTTAGATGAGCGCTTTGGTCTAGGTAAGTCTGCTGAAAGAAAAGATCGTATTTCACATGATGATGCCCATAAAAATACCTATAGAGGTGTGCGTGTATGCTAAGAGTTGCAGGCTTTTTAAATCACTCAAATGTAAATGGTGAGGGCTTTCGTAGCACCTTGTTCTTATCTGGTTGTTCCCACAACTGCCCTCGTTGCCATAACATAGAAATGCAGTCTTTTAGCTATGGGGATTTAGTCCCTATTGCCACAATTATTGAAGGGATTCAAAAAAATATGCCACTTATAGATGGTGTAACTATATCTGGTGGGGAGCCATTTGAGCAAGCAGATAAGCTTTATGATTTACTTTCTGGTATTAAGTCCCTTGGTCTATCTGTATGGGTTTATACAGGCTATCTTTATGAGGATCTATGTAATGATGCCACTAAAGCCCCATTACTTTCTCTTATTGATGTTTTAGTAGATGGAAAATATGTTGATACTCTAGCATGTTCTAACCTATATATAGGATCATCTAATCAACGTATCTTAAAGCTTGCTGATAGCCAAATTGAAAGTTTATTGTACTATTAAGTTTCATCAATAATGAATGCTTCTAATGAAAACTAGCGTGTATAGCTCACCATTTAACTGGGTGAGCTATACACGCTAGTTTATATTTTTCTATGCTCTTTTCCATTGAAATAATAAGATGCCTCCTGCCATTATGATCACGCCTAAAAGCTTTGTCCACATAAAGGATACTTTTTCCGTTCCAAATAAGCCAAATAATTCAATAAGGTAGGCAACAACAACTTGAGTAATTAAAATAATCATTACTGCAAGACCAGGTCCTAATTTTGTCATACTAACAATAACTGTATAAACTATGGCAGCACCTAAGACTCCTGCTAATAGGTAAAACTTATTTATTTCTTTAAATCCATCTAGATGTGCATCTCTTACAAACATTAATAGTATTACAGAAGTTATAAGTCCTACAAAATGTACAATTGAGTTAGTAAACCAAAGTCCTAGCTTCTCTGTAACCCTTGTATTCCATACCCCTTGGATAGCCATTAATGCCCCAGATAACACAGCTATGATCATTGCCATAACTCATCCTCCTGCCTTTTATCTTCTCCTTGTTAGTTTACTGTTTTTATCTATTTTTATTCATAACCTCAAGTAAAAGTCTAAGGCACCAGTTTTAATTATAGCAAAATAATACTATTCTTTTCACACTCAGCAATCATATCATCTGGCCAAATAGAGGCTTGAACTTCTCCAATATGTGCTTTTTGTAAAAAATACATACAAATTCTTGACTGTCCAATTCCCCCTCCTACTGTGTAAGGGAGCTGCTTATTAAGTATTTTTTTATGAAAATCCATACTTAGTCTATCTTCACAGTCTCTTATTTTAAGTTGTTTTACAAGGGTATCTTCATCTACTCTTATACCCATAGAAGATAATTCAAAAGCACAGTCTAAAGTTGGATTCCAAAATAGAATATCTCCATTTAGTTCCCAATCATCATAGTCAGGTGCTCTTCCATCATGTTTCTCACCATTTGAAAGTTCTCCTCCGATTTTCATAACAAATACAGCTTTCTTTTCTTTACAAAATGCATTTTCTCTTTCTTTAGATGTTAAGTCTGGGTACATGTCCAATAGTTCTTGAGAAGTAACGAATGTAATCTTATCAGGTAATAATTTATCTAAGACTGGGTATTCATCTACAATAAATTTCTCTGTTTTCAAGAAAGCGTTATAAATTTTCTTAACTGTTTGCTTTAGAAATTCTTCTGTCCTCATCTCTCTAGTTATTACTTTTTCCCAATCCCATTGATCCACATAAATAGAATGTAAATTATCTAATTCCTCATCCCTTCTGATTGCATTCATATCTGTGTATAATCCCTCGTTAACAGAAAATTGATATCTAGCTAATGCCATCCTCTTCCATTTTGCCAAAGAATGTACTATTTCTACTTGGCTCCCCCCATCATCTAGAACATCAAACCGCACTGGTCTTTCTACACCATTTAAATTATCATTTAAGCCTGTTTGTGGTTTTACAAATAAAGGTGCAGAAACCCTTGTGAGATAAAGCTCATATGCGAGTGCACTTTCAAAATAGTCTTTTAATTTTTTTATTGCAACCTCTGTGTCTCTTAGTCCAAGTTTAGGTTTATACTCTTTTGGTAATAGTAGTTTCATAAAAATTCCTCCTAATCATTTTATTAATTTTATTACAAAAATATATATACAAACTAAAAAATCCTCCATCTCCTATACAAGGGACGAAGGATAACTCGCGGTACCACCCTAATTGACTTAAGAAATAAGTCCTCTCACTAACGTACAGATATAGTATAGTATATAGTATATTTAAAATACATATGCCATATACTGCATTTTCGATACGTTTTAGATATAACGGTCTAATGCCGTCTAAGCCTACTCAGTATTTCCCTTTCGGTTAGAAACTCCAAGATGTTCTTCGGTTAATGCCTTACTACCGATTTTCAGCTTCCTCGGCTCTCTGAAAAAGTTTAGCAATAACTTACTCTTCTTATCATCGTCTTTATTATCATTTATTATTGATATTTATATGTTGGATTATAATTTGTTTATCTAAAGTTGTCAATATCCTTTTCAGTTTATCTTCTTTATATGTGATTCAAAAGTGAAAATGTCCTCACGTACCACAAATGAAAATGTCCTTTTATGCCGAGAAAACTTGTTGATAATGAGTGAGCCATTAGGTATGCTGTTATGCCATATGGCTGTACTTACAAGG
>JAEYPM010000080.1 GCA_023410675.1 Bacillota bacterium
CCTTGTAAGTACAGCCATATGGCATAACAGCATACCTAATGGCTCACTCATTATCAACAAGTTTTCTCGGCATAAAAGGACATTTTCATTTGTGGTACGTGAGGACATTTTCACTTTTGAATCACAGAACAACACATTTTATGTAATTACATATTGACAAAAAACATAATAAAAAATATACTAATTTAGTTAGAAGCCTAACAAATGGAGGGAGACTATGACAGATAGTAAGCCACATATTGGTAGAATGGTGAATATTTTTTCCAATAGAATTAATAGAAGACTAAGTAAAGAACTGGCACAGTATGGTATCACAAGTGTTCAGGCTAAGATTATTGGTTTTTTATACCATCAAAGTAATGAAAGGGACATATTTCAAAAAAATATTGAAGTAGAACTAGATATAAGACGATCATCTGTAACAAGTGTGCTTCAGTTGATGGAGAAAAATGGGTATATTACAAGAATAAGTGACTTAAAAGATGCTAGATTAAAAAAAATATTACTTACTGAAAAAGGACATCTTATTTATGAGAAGATTTATTCATGTATTCTAGACTTTGAAAAATACTTAGAAGATCAAATAAGTGAAGAAGAAAGAGATACTTTGATAAGTGTAATGAGTAAATTATCAAATATGATTGCTAATTAGAAATATGATTTGAATTTTTTAACATGAACTATACTAAATTTTATGCATGCACACTAACAATGAAGGAGGATTCATATGATTAAAAAACTATTACCTTATATCAATGGATATAAAAAAGAATCTATTATTACGCCTATATTTATTGCATTAGAGGTAATTTTAGAAATAATAATTCCTGTACTTATGGCTAAGATTATTGATAATGGCATTCAAAAATATGATATGAACTATGTATTAATTATAGGAACAATTATGATCATTGCAGCATTTCTATCTTTAGCCTTTGGTGTTCTAGCAGGAAAATTTGCAGCCAAGGCATCTGCGGGATTTGCTAAAAATCTAAGAAAGGCGATGTATCATCATATACAAAGTTATTCTTTTTTAAATATAGACAAATTCTCTAATGCGGGGTTAGTAACAAGATTAACTACTGATGTCGCAAATATACAAAATGCTTACCAAATATCATTAAGAATGCTTGCAAGACCACCTTTGATGCTTATTTCAGCAATGGCAATGAGCTTTTATATCAATGCAAAGCTTACTTTAGTATTTGTATTTACGATTATATTTGTCGGCGGATTACTTTATCTTATTATGACAAAAGCTCATCCACACTTTAAAGAAGTATTTAAGCAATATGATTCACTTAATGCAAGCGTACAAGAAAATTTAACAGGAATACGTGCTGTTAAAGCATATGTTAGAGAAGATCACGAAATTAGTAAATTTCAAAAGGTTTCAATGGATTTATACAAAAACTTCATAAAAGCTGAAAAAATAATTATTTGCAATGCACCAGTTATGCAGTTTGCTATGAATACTTGTATCTTACTTTTATCATGGCTTGGGGCTAATATGATTGTTTCTCATTCAATGACTACAGGAGAATTAATGAGCTTCTTTACTTATACAACTAATATTTTAATGAGTCTTATGTTTTTATCTATGGCCTTACTCATGATTATTATTGCAAGGTCATCAGCTATGCGTGTTATAGAAGTATTGGATGAAGAAAATGATTTGAAAAGTCCTATTAATCCAATTACTAAGGTACAAGATGGCTGCATTAAATTTACTAATGCCAGCTTTAGCTATGTAAATGATAAAGATAATGTAGTCTTAGAAAAAATTAACCTAGATATTAAGTCTGGAGAAACTGTTGGTATTATTGGTGGAACAGGTAGTGGAAAATCTAGCTTAGTGCAACTGATCCCAAGGCTATATGATGCTACTGAGGGAACTATAGAAGTTGGGGGCATTAATGTTAAAGAATATGATATAGAAGTTTTAAGAAATGAAGTGTCTATGGTACTTCAAAAAAATGTACTATTTTCAGGAACCATAAAAGAAAATTTAAGATGGGGAAATAAGAATGCATCTGAAAAGGAGTTACTTGACGCTTGTAAAATGGCACAGGCTGATGAGTTTATTCAAAATATGCCTAATCAATATGATAGCATGATTGAGCAAGGCGGAAGCAATCTATCTGGAGGGCAAAGACAAAGATTATGTATTGCAAGGGCTCTTTTGAAAAAACCTAAAATCATCATCTTAGATGATTCAACTAGTGCAGTTGACACCAAAACAGATGCACATATTAGGAAAGCTTTTAAAGAGGCAATACCAAACACAACAAAAATCATTATTGCACAACGTGTTTCATCTGTTCAAGATTCAGATAAAATTATTGTATTAGATGATGGCAAAATAGACAACATAGGAACCCACGAGGAACTGTTAAGAATGAGTACTATATATAGGGAAATCTATGAATCACAAGTGAAGGGATATGAGAATAATGAAATCAAATAGAGCTCCTATGCCTAAAATGATAGATAAACATGCTAAGTATGATAAAGCCAGTAAAAATCCACTAAAAACGTTATCACGCTTACTCAAGTATGTATTTGGTAAGTATAAATTGTTATTTTTTATTGTAGTACTATGTATAATAGTAAGTTCTATAACTAATGTCATTGGTACTTTGTTTTTAAGGAGTCTTATAGATGACTATATAACACCCCTTCTTAATACAACTAGTCCAAATTTTATACCACTTATTAGGGCTATTGTCACTATTGGATGCGTCT
>JAEYPM010000099.1 GCA_023410675.1 Bacillota bacterium
CGTAGGAGTCTGGGCCGTGTCTCAGTCCCAGTGTGGCCGTTCACCCTCTCAGGCCGGCTATGGATCGTTGCCTTGGTGGGCTGTTATCTCACCAACTAGCTAATCCAACGCGGGTCCATCCTTTGCCAATAAATCTTTAAAAGAGCTTTCATGCGAAAGTTCTTTGTTATGCGGTATTAGCAACGATTTCTCGCTGTTATCCCCCTGCAAAGGGTAGGTTACCCACGCGTTACTCACCCGTCCGCCACTAAGAAAAGATAGCAAGCTACCTTTCCTCCGTTCGACTTGCATGTGTTAAGCACGCCGCCAGCGTTCATCCTGAGCCAGGATCAAACTCTCAAATAAAAGTTTGTCTCTTGACTAATTATTTCTTAATAAATACTAAAGGTATTTGACTGGCATTTAAAGTTTATATTATTTAATTGGATGTGTCTTAGACACGACACTTGTATATGATACCAAACCCATCTACTTTTGTCAACCTATTTTATACTTGAGCTTCTATACTTTATATAAGTTATATGCCTCTATTATCCATATTGTTTTCTATTATATTTCTACACTCAAGTCTAAATAGAATCTTTGATACGCTTCTGGAATGTTATTTATAATCTTCTTCAAATAATAATTGTATTTTAGTTTATCAATGGTATCTGTTTCAATTATTTCCCTTCTAACAGAATCCAATATTTCAAAAGCCTCATCATAATATGCCTTTGAAGTGTCATATTTGATATCAGAACGCACATTATACTTAACATCATATCTTGCATCAGAGAAATCTTTATCTTTGCATTGATATTCTTCAATAATTTCTCCAGACTTTATATCTAACTTTGCCCATGCAGTAGGCCTATTAACCATTCCAGACTGTATATCTTCTTTCGTATAAAAGAATACAAATACTGCTAGATAGTATTTGCCTTCTTCTTTATAAATAACTGGTTGTGATACACTATGAGGTATTTTTGCTCCTCCTAGGATATTTCTTTGTATTTGAGAATTTACATTGGTTGCATTAATCATTATTTACTCATCCCTTTTTCATTTTTATTTTGATTACATTAACAAAAATCATATTTCTTTTCTTTCATTATGACTGACATTAACAAGATAACTCTAGTTGATAAATATTGGATCTATATTAAATAAGTAGACACGTTTTGATATTTAAAGTTACAATAAAGTAGACTCAAAAAGGAGGTGTCCTAATGGCTACTAGACAAACCCGTAATGACGAAGATTTCAAAAAAACTCTCGTCTCACTTTACAACAATGGCAAAACACAGACCACTCTCTGTAAAGAGTATGGTGTCTCTCAAACCGCCCTTGCCAAATGGATCAAACAGTATTCAACTGTTGAAACTGAAGACGGTGATGTCCTCTCTGCTAAGCAAATAAAAGAGATGCAAAAACGCATGGCTCAGCTTGAGGAAGAAAATCTTATACTAAAAAAAGCGATTGCCATCTTCACGCCACACTCAGAGAACGACTAGATGCTGTTCATAAGCTGCACTTTCAACATGATATCAAGCTCCTCTGCAAAGTCCTTTGTGTTAACCACAGCACTTATTATAAGCATTTTAACCCTGAACCTGCTCCAAGAGTTAAGGAAAATCAGAATATCAAGCGTATCATTCTTCAGGTCTACTCTGATTATGATAAATGCATTGGTGCTTATAAGATCACATATATCTTAGAGCGTGATTATGGCATACACATCAGCGTCGGAAGAGTGTACCGACTGATGAACTCAATGAGCCTCCCCAAAATGTCCACTAACAAGCCTCGTGCAGATAAACATCAAAATAATAGCACATGCAATAACCACCTTCATCAAGAGTTCAATCAGAAAGCTCCTAACCTTGTCTGGGCAAGTGACTTCACTTATATCAAGGTTAATGACAAATGGTGTTATCTGTGCATTGTTATGGAACTATTTTCCAGGAAGATCATAAGCTGGCATATTGCCTCTAAACATGATGTTGTTCTTACTCTTACAGCTTTTAGGAATGCTTATAAAAACACGACGTCAAATATGGTTTGATATTTCATAGTGATCAGGGTTCCGAATACACCGCCTTTTCATTTAGCCAGTTGCTGGATTCCTTAAACGTGGTACAGTCTTTTTCCAAGAAAAGATACCCTTTTGATAATGCCTGTTACGAAAGTTTCTTCAAGTATCTCAAGAAGAACCGAACTAACAGGAAAATTTATCATCCCCTCGAAGAACTACGACTTGATATCTTCGATTATATTGAGAACTTATATAACAATCGGCTTCCACATGGTGCTATTGGTTACAAAACTCCAAATGAATATGAAACAGAATACTGGGATCAGCATAGATAATTGCTGGTCCTAGTCAAAAAAACGTTGCAAATCGTGTCCGAATTATTGACTGCATTGCATAGGTCATTTTTTCCACTTACATATATTGTTCGCATTTTTTTATGTGTTTTTGCTCATTTTTATCCCAAAAACAATTGCTACCATCAAAAAACTAAAAATAATACTTCTTAATAGCTGACCACTGCCTATTTTTTTTATTACATCATCTACCATAATATCACATAATTTGTAAAAGTAAATCTTCTTATACCCTTGTTAACAAATTTTCTTTAAGCCTTAACTTCTTTTTTCGTGTTAAAGTCATTATTCAGAATGGTTTCAGCAATAATTAAGCTTTGTTTAATCAAGTCAGTTGTTTTTCCCTCAAAAAAACTCTTACAGATATTTCAAATCCCATAGTAATCCTCCTCAATTGTCTCCGATCCATCAAATTATACTTACTGATAATCCTTCCTCTTTATAGCTATTAGTTATCTTACTGCTACTGCTATTGAATACGCATGGTAAATAATATTTATAGTATGTACCTTTATGTGTGTGAAACAAAATTTAATCACTGAATAAGTTAAGTTTAAGTTATTTGTTCAAGTCCAAAATATATAATTTTGTAACAATATGTGTGAACCACAAATGAAAATGTCCCATTTATTCCAATTTCCTTGTTGACAACGAGCCTCTAGCCCTTAGGAAACCCAAATTATGCTCATATGGCAAGAAACCTTGTAAGTACAGCCATATGGCA
>JAEYPM010000108.1 GCA_023410675.1 Bacillota bacterium
ATACGATACCTCCTATGATTTTATTGTTTTGCGATTGCCAGTCGCTATCATTCTATCATAGGAGATATTTTTTGTTCAGAGCTAAAGCCATTTTGCCCACTGGCATAGCCAGTGGTTATCTAAGCAATAGAAAATAAAAATAGAACCAAGAATCTATAAATTCCTGGTTCTATTTTTATCTAAATCATTTATATGATCATTTTGCTGGTACTACAATTTCTGAACTATTCTTGGTCACTGTTCTATTGTAAGCATCTTTTACTGTTACTTCAAGTACGTATTTTCCAGGTCCAACTACTGGCCTTCTAAAAGAATTACTTTTTACATTTTCATCTGCTGCAAATATACTTCCATTCCAAAATAATTTATAAGTATAGGTAAGATCTTTACCTGTTGCATCACAAGTCCAAGTAACAGTTGCCATTGGATTTAGTGGTGTTGATCTATTTGCAGTGATATTATTTATTTTTAACTCTTCTAATGGCTGATTGGAAGAGTTGGTATTTACTTCTGTAAACACTAAGGAGTGAACTGGTGCGTAGTTATTATTTATTTTACCATCCCAATCAAATAAATAAATACCATCTTTACTTAAAGGCATACTTGTTGTTGGTACAAAACTTAATGTTAATGTTGTTTTTTTCATTTGTAAGAGCTTAAATCGAATAACACCTAAAGTTCCATCAGTTTCTGGAACTCCGCTTTTTTTGTATTTATCTAGTAATTTATAACCTCCGGTAAAATATAAAATACCTTTATCTAATTGATGAGAAGCTGATTTAACAGGGTTATAGGCATTATTAATAAGTATATTGCCACCTTTTAAAGTAGTATCTGACGTATAAGGCGTTCCATCCTCTTTAATAGGTTGTATCAGTGTAGGATCATATTGTAAGTTAATTTGATAATAAGCTAAATTTTTTATATTCTTTACCTTTATTTTTGCCTCATAAATTTCTCCTACCCTATTGATTTTTATCGTAGCAGGCAAATCAAACGATGCAGATATTTGTCCTGTTGTTGTGTTATTAGTTGTATCAATAGATATAGGAACTATAAATTCTTCACTTCTCTTAGTTTGTGTATTATTATAGACATCTTTTACTGTAAACTCCACGAAATATTTTCCAGGTTTTAATGTTGCGTCAAAAGCATTAATTTTTGAATAGTCCATGTATGTTAATACTTTTCCATCCTTATATAATTTTCGTGAATATAGAATATCTTTACCTGTTGCATCACATTTAATCGTTACAAGTACTCCTGCTGATGACGTTGACTTCTTTGTTATTGTCACACTATTTATTTTTAGTTTTTCTGATGTGCTACTATCTTTAGAAATTATCAGTTCTTTTTTCTGAATTAATGTTTTATTATAAGCATCTTTTACTGTAAATTCAGCTACATATTTACCTGGCACCTTTACTGTTGTACTAAAAAAATTATTTTTTGTAGAGCCATGTAGTTGTTCAATGAGTATTCCATCCCTAGTCAGCTTATGTGAATATTTAAGATCTTTACCTGTTGCATTACATGTCCAGGTTACAACTTTTTCTCCTGATGGTTTCGTTTGTATCTTTGTTGTTATACTATTTATTTTAAATTCTTCTGATGGCTTATCAGTTGGGTCAGGCTTTTCTTCCTCAAACAACACAGATATTTCTGGTCTTTTTGTATTATTTGATATAGGTGTTGCATAAGTTAAAGATGATGTCATAAGCATACAAATCATTAGAATTACTACATATATTTACTTCATTTTAAACCCCCTACAATTTCCCAAAATTAATTTACATAAATACTAACATACTAAATTTTTTAAAACAATCACAACAGTGTTACATTTCTTTTAATTTAGAATATTAATATTTAATAATAAACTATCAAATTATATTAATGGTATTTTCCTTCTATTTATCACTTTCATTAGATATTATATCTTAATAAAATATAAATTCTTTACTGTTATTATCTATCAATTGTAATATAATAGAAATATAGAGTCTAGATAGGGAAGGAGTGTTTAGGAAATGCTTAAAAATTTTACAATCAAAAATTATAAGTCTTTTAAGGATGAGACTACTATAAATATTGATGCCACCCATTATAAATTGCTTTCTGCAACCAATATTCATAATGATATTTTAAAAGGGGCATTGTTTTTTGGAGCAAATTCTTCTGGAAAAACAAACCTACTTAAAGCACTCAAACTATTATTTGATTTACTATTTAGTGATGGGCCTATTGATTTAGCCAGTGAACAATGTGTATTTTCTCCTCATAATTCCCTTTATCTTGAATATCACTTTAAGTTTGATCATGATACTGTATTTTATATTGTATCTTACGATATGAATACAAATAAAATATCAGAAAAAATTATGTACAATGAAGCATGCTTATTTGATGAGACGACTATGAATGCTTCTAAAAGAAAAAATATAAGAGACTATTTTCTCACTCTGCAGACTGATAAAAAAGATGTTGTGAATAAATTTTTTGACTATATTTTTAATTCTGTTTACATCAATGCAAATAACAGGGAAATCTTTAGTATAAATAATCTTTTTTTAACTATTACTAATTACTTAGATAAATTTGGTGTAGAAAAAATTAATAACTTTTTTAATGAGCTTAATTTTAATCAACAACTTTTTTATAATGAGAAAAAAATTATGCTTCAAAAAGAGGGATTACCTCGCCCTATGCCTTTCGAATTAGAATCTGTTGGTATGCAAAATCTAATCAATATGCTTCCTTCTTTATTTTATATTATTAACCATAGTGGTATGCTAATTATTGATGAGTTTAGTAGTGGATTTCATAATGAACTAGGTGAGGTTATTGTTAGGTACTTTATGAATAATGCTAAGTCTTCCCAAATATTTTTGGTTTCTCACTCTACTAATTTATTAAGTAATACGCTTCTTAGACCTGACCAACTCTATGCTATTGATTTTTATGGAGCTAATGGCAGTATCGCTCGAAGATTTTCTGACGAAAAGCCAAGAGAAGCTCAAAATATAGAACAAATGTATATCAGCGGAGTTTTTGGTGGTATACCTAGGTATGGAGAAGATGAGTATAAATATTAATAAAAATAAAAACATTGGAAGAGTATTATTTATAGTAGAGGGATTAAAGACTGAGTTTGATGTCATTCATAAAATATTTACGCATATATTTGACTACAAATACGAAAAATTTGATCGACTTGGAAGGTACAGTAAATACAATACAAAATCAAATCTTAATTCTTCTGTTTTTGTTATTAATACTGAAAACTCAAGTATTAAATCAATAAATGATGCCAATTATTATTTAGACAACTTATTTGTTACATTAATAGAAAAATATCGTTTCCCTGTAAATAAATCAGCTATATTCTATATCTTTGATCGAGATGTAAAGTCCAATCAAGATGCCGAATTTATTGCTAACTTAATAAAAAGACTCACTAACTCCAGAGAATCTAATGGCTTTAATATGCAGGGATTACTTCTTCTAAGTTATCCTTCTATAGAAAGCTTTATTCTCTCTAACTTTAACCAAAACTGCTTTGATTTTGAATTTGAACTCGGGAAAACATTAAAAAGATATTTATGTTCAAATCAAATAAGCGAACATAAAATAAAAGAATCAACCCTATATTTAGCTGTTGATGAAATGCTCAATGCCTTAAAGAAGCTTGGTATTTATACATATGATATTGATAATTTTGGCGAAACAAACTTAACTATTTTTAATAAGCAAGAAGACTACTACCTAATCAATCAAACTTATAGGTTACTTAGTCTTGTGTGTATGGCATTAATTGATTTAGGTATTGTAGAAATTGAAGAATGAAGAAACAAGTTAAGCGGTAGTTATTTAATAATAACTACCGCTTGATTGCCCATTTGTTCCCATGATTTTTTAAAATCATTTCTATTCATAGGTCTATTTTTGTATGGATATAGTGGATCATTAATAAATACATTTTTATCATCATATCCTGTTAAAACTACTGCATGTTCTTTTGAAGTCACTTTTACAATACCTGTAGGCGTATGCCACATTTCAAATGCTTCTTCTTTAAGTGGAGCATAGGTTGAATTGGTAATAACCCAAATAGGATAACCCTTTGATAAAAAATAAAGGATATCTTCAAATTCAAGTCCTGTAATATCAAATACACTTTCTCCAAAATAATTTGTAGCCAGCTCCGCAATCGGTCCATGATACACGCCATATCCGTACTTCTTTATATTGTATATATCACCAACAAAACCATCATATGGATTACCATAATATATTCTTCCATTACTATCCTTTAAATAAGGTGTAGGATCTTTTTTTATTTGCTCTGCTAACTCCATTTTACTTACTTTTTTTCCATTAAAGGAAAACATCATAGCTAAGGATGTTACTTCACATCCCCTACCTAGTTCTGGGTATTGCAGTAAAATAGGAACATCTAGTTTTATGTTGTTTTCAAGTAACTTTTTATTTTCCCAAATCACATAAGTATCATCTTTATAATAAATCTTCTCATGATCATTCTTTTTAGCATACCTTATGGCACTATCTAAAATATCAAAATCATGTATTGCTGTATCTGTTATAATCATAAAATCTTTTAAATTACTATAAACCCATTTATTGGTTTGTAAGTCTATAACTATACTTCTTTGAAGGTCTTTTGCTTTTTCTATTGCCTTATTTTTGTCATCAAAGCGATCTGTTTCCGTTCCTAACATCTTAATAACATATCGTGCATCTAATACATTATCAGTAGTAATAATAGAACTACTGTTATTATTCTCAGTACTATTATCATTAATATCTTTAAACGAAAAAGTAGTTTGGTTATCCGTAGAACTTGTTGCCCATGAATAACCAAATCCCACACTTATGAACAATATGGCAACGAGTATTATCATAAAAAATAACTTTTTCATAATGATCCATGACCTCCTTTTGACACATTTTACATAATAGATGTATCATGTAAAACCTATATCAATAAATAAAAGGAGAAAATAAAAACTATTCGCTTTCATTTATTTCATCAATCTCATCTTCTTCACCAGTATTCTCTGTTTGAACTTTTGCCATACAAATAACCTGTACACCTTCTTGAAGGTTAATCAGTTTAACACCTTGTGTATTTCTACCTACTGAAGATATCTGAGATACTTGTATACGAATAATAATTCCTTCAGATGTAATAAGCATGAGTTCATCTTCTTCTTTAACAGATGTAATACCTACCACATACCCTGTTTTTTCTGTAACTTTGTATACTTTTATTCCTTTACCACCACGTTTTTGAGATCTAAATTCATCTATACGTGTTCTTTTACCTAGACCATTTTCAGAAGCAACAAGAATTTGTTCTCCATCGTATGGTACTGTTGCACCAATAACTTCATCATCTTCAGCAAGCCTAATTGCCTTAACACCCCTAGCTGTTCTACCCATAGGTCTTACATCTGTTCCTTCAAATAAAATGCCTTTTCCTTGTTTGGTGCATACCAAAATAACGTCATCTGGATTCGTTAAATAAACACCCATCAGTTCATCTTCTTCAGCTAAAGTAAGGGCAATAATACCACCTTTTCTAATATTCTTAAAGCTATCTATAGTCGTCTTTTTAATCTGACCTTTTTTCGTAATCAAAGTTAAATATTTATCTTTATCATATTCATTGATTGAGAACACAGTACTAATCTTTTCATCTTTATCTAGCTCCAGCAAATTAACAATAGCCATACCACGAGCTGTCCTACCTGCTTCTGGAATTCTATATGCTTTTATTGTATAAGCTTTACCCTTATTGGTAAAGAACATAAGATTACTTAGATTACTTGTAATAAAAAGATGTTCTATAGCGTCATCTTCAATGGTATTAACACCCACTATACCCCTTCCACCTCTTTTTTGATTTTTATAGGTATCTAAGGATATTCTTTTAATATAACCAAGGTGTGTCATTGTAATAACCACTTGTTCTTCATCAATTAAATCTTCAATATCCAAGTCATCTTCATCAAACATGATTTCTGTACGTCTTGGATCAGCATACTTATTTCTTAATTCTAAAATTTCATCTTTAATAACGCCATAAAGTTTATACTCACTATTTAATATTCCTTCTAAATAAGTGATTTTACTCAAAAGCTCTGCATATTCTTCTTCTAGCTTTTCTCTTTCCAACCCTGTTAAAGCACGAAGTCTCATATCTACAATAGCTTGAGCTTGTACTTCTGTAAGCTCTATAGCCTCCATAATCTTTTCTTTTGCTTCTTGTACTGTTTTAGAAGAACGTATCAGAGACGTGATTAAGTCTATTTTATCTAAAGCCTTTCTAAGTCCCTCTACAATATGAGCTCTGTCCCTAGCTTTATTCAAGTCATACTGGGTACGCCTTGTAACAACATCTCTTTGATGTTTTAAGTATTCTTCAAGCATTTGTTTAAGGTTAAGTACCTTTGGTTCATTGTTAACAAGAGCTAACATATTGATACTAAAGGTTTCTTGAAGCTGAGTAAACTTATAAAGTTGATTAAGAATAATGGTTGGATTAACATCTCTTCTAAGTTCTATTACTACAGAAATACCATTTCTATCTGATTCATCTCTAAGGTCTGTAATACCTTCAATTCTTTTTTCTTTTACTAAGTCAGCAATTTTTTCAATAAGCTTAGACTTATTGACCATATAAGGGATTTCTGTCACTATAATTCGTGATTTGCCACCAGCCATTTCTTCAATTTCAGCTTTAGCCTTCATTTTAACTCTTCCTCTACCTGTTCGATAGGCTTGTTCAATACCATATCTACCTTGTATAGAGGCCCCTGTTGGAAAATCAGGTGCAATAATAATCTGCATGAGTTCTTCTAATTCTGTTTCTCTTATTTCTTTTTCTTCATTTTCACCCATGTAATTATCAATAATCTTAATAACACCATCAATAACTTCACCTAAGTTGTGCGGTGGTATATTAGTAGCCATACCAACAGCAATTCCTGATGTACCATTAACTAGTAAATTAGGAAACCTAGCTGGAAGGACAACTGGTTCTTTTGAGGATTCATCAAAGTTTGGCCTAAAGTCAACTGTATCTTTATCTATATCAGCAAGCATAGCTGTAGCTAACTTACTCATTTTTGCTTCTGTATAACGCATAGCAGCTGCACCATCACCATCTATTGAGCCAAAGTTACCTTGTCCATCTACTAAAGGATATCTTGAAGCAAAGTCCTGTGCTAAACGCACCATAGCATCATAAATAGCACTATCACCATGAGGATGATACTTACCCATAGTATCTCCAACTATACGAGCAGATTTTCTATATTGCTTATCAGGCCAAAGACCAAGTTCACTCATAGCAAACAAAATACGCCTATGAACAGGTTTTAAGCCGTCTCTTACATCAGGAATCGCTCTTGATGCAATAACGCTCATGGCATAATCAATATATGATTTTTTCATTTCTTTTTCTATGTCAATAGAAATGACCTTATCATAACCTATATCATTAGTATCCATTTATTTTTTCCTTCCTTATTTTTTATTAAATATCCAAATTTGTTACCTTATTTGCATACTCCTTGATAAATTCACGTCTTGGCTCAACTTTATCTCCCATAAGTGCCGTAAATATTTCATCAGCTGCTGCTGCGTCTTCTACATCTACTCTAATTAAAGTTCTTGTTTCAGGATTCATCGTTGTATCCCAAAGCTGCTCAGGGTTCATTTCTCCAAGTCCTTTATAACGATTCATACGTGTAATACCTGTTCTTCCTATTTCATTTAACAATTGCTCTAACTGTTGATCGTTATAGGCATAATATTTCTTTTTGTTTTTTTCAACAAGATAAAGTGGTGGCTGTGCAATGTAAACATGTTTATTATCTATTAGTTGTCTATAGTATCTATATAAAAACGTAAGCAATAGTGTTCGAATATGTGCACCATCTACGTCGGCATCAGTCATAATAATAATTTTTCCGTATCTTACTTTTGATGGATCAAAGTCATCACTTATTCCTGCTCCAAAAGCAGTGATCATATTACGAATTTCTTCATTTTCAAGCATTTTATCTAGCCTTGCTTTTTCTACATTGAGTATTTTTCCTTTTAAAGGAAGAATCGCTTGAGTTTTTGGTGTTCTTGCACTTTTTGCTGAACCACCCGCAGAATCACCTTCGACTATATATATTTCACATTTACTAGGGTCTTTTTCTTGACAATCTGCCAATTTTCCTGGCAATGCATTGCCTTCTAAGACACTTTTTCTTCTTGTTAATTCCCTTGCTTTACGAGCAGCATCACGTGCTCTTGCTGCCATAACTCCCTTTTGTATAATTGTTTTTCCTACATTTGGATTTTGCTCTAAATAATACGTAAGCTGTTCACCAAATATATTTTCAACAACTGTACGTGCTTCACTATTTCCAAGTTTCGTTTTGGTTTGTCCTTCAAACTGAGGTTCTGAAATTTTAATACTAATAATAGCTGTAAGACCTTCTCTAACATCATCACCTGATAGATTCTTGTCCACTTCTTTTATAATACTCATTTTTCTTCCATAATCATTTAGGGTTTTTGTAATTGCACTTCTAAAACCTGAAAGATGCGTACCGCCTTCTGTAGTATTAATGTTATTTACAAAAGTATATACATTTTCAACGTAGCTATCATTGTATTGGAAAGCAATCTCAACTAAAATATCATCTTTTTCACCTTCACAATAAAATACTTCATCATAAAGTGGGTTTTTATGCTTGTTAAGGTGCATGACAAATTCTTTTATTCCCCCTTCATAATGAAACACTTTATGCTTCTTTTGCTCTTCTCTTAAATCAATAAGCTCTATTCTTAATCCTTTGGTTAAAAAAGCTGTTTCTTTAAGACGTTGTTTTAAAATATCAAAATCATATTCAAGCTCTTCAAAAATTTTATAGTCTGGCTTAAAATGTACATAAGTTCCTCTTTTGTCAGTAGTTCCTATTTCTGTAAGTGGCTGCGTTACTTTTCCTCTTTCAAATACTTCTTCATATATTTTTCCCTCAGTAAATACCTGAACACGAAGCCATTCAGAAAGGGCATTTACAACTGATGCACCTACCCCATGAAGACCTCCCGATACCTTATAGCCTCCGCCACCAAATTTACCTCCTGCATGCAGAATAGTAAATACAACTTCTACTGCTGGAATACCCTTTTGAGGATGTAATCCAATTGGAATTCCCCTACCATTGTCATAAACAGAAATAGAATTATCTGGATGAATAGATACTTTTACTGTATCACAATGTCCAGCTAATGCCTCATCCACAGCATTATCTACTATCTCATAGACTAGATGGTGAAGACCCTTTGAAGAGGTACTACCAATATACATTCCTGGTCTTTTTCGCACCGCTTGCAGCCCTTCTAAAATTTGAATTTGATTTTCATTATATGTTGCTGCCATAAGTTAAGACCTCACTCCTTCTATTTTTTCTAACTCAAAAAATTCCTATTTTAAAATATTATTTATATATAGTGGATTTATTTAAATTTAAATGTAAACGCTATATCATTAAGAAGTATATATGATTCATATTAATTTATTATAAATAATCAAAAATAATTAATAATAATTAATAAATAATAAAAATAACCGATATTACAAATATAGGCATATTAACCCAAAATTTATTATACACCAAAATAACTATAAAGGCAAACAAACCCCTTCTTTTACATTAAAGAGTTTTCCAATTTTTTGAGAATTCCATACTTCATTTTCTACACCAGTACATGTTATCAGTGTTTGAATATTTTTGGTGTAGTTAAACAAATCTCTCTGTCTTCTATCATCTAACTCAGATAAAACATCATCTAAGAGTAAAATAGGGGAATCTCCTATATTCTTTTCCATAATCATAAGCTCTGCTAATTTTAGAGATAAAACAACAGTTCTTTGCTGACCTTGAGAACCATATACTTTAACATCCATCCCATTAATCATAAAGTTAATATCATCCCTATGTGGCCCAATAGATGTTGATTGACTCATGATGTCTTTTTCCCTTACTTTATGAAGCTTTTGATGATACTCATCAGCTTTAGTACTTGGCATATAAATAATCTCAAGTCTTTCTTTACCTCCAGATATATCAAAATGTATATCCGAAGCCATTTTATCTAACTCATAAATAAACTCTTCTCGCTTCTTAATAAGGGTTTGTCCATATTCTTCTAACTGCATGTCCCATATATCTAACAAAGATAATTCCTTTTGCAAAGCACATTGTCTAAGAACTAAGTTTCTTTGTTTTAGTACTTTATGATATTGTCTTAGTGCATAATAATAAAGTTTATCTAGTTGACATAATTCTATATCTATAAATCTTCTTCTTTCCTTAGGACTACTTTTAATAAGCTGAAGGTCTTCAGGTGAAAACATGACGACATTCAAACAACCAAAAAGTTCTCCTAATCTTAATATAGGCAACTTATTTAAATAAGCAGCTTTTGCTTTTTGCGTTAAATAGAAATCTATTGTATCATCCACTACACGTTTTTTAATTTTTAAATATATGTGTGCTTTTTCTTGATCCCATCTAATAATCTCTTTTTCCTTATGCGTCCTATGTGATCTAGCAGTGGCACAAAGATACATTGCTTCAAGTATATTTGTTTTTCCTTGAGCATTGTCTCCAGTAAAAATATTAATGCCTTTATCTAATATTATCTCTTGTTTTTTGTAATTCCTAAAATCTTCAAGCAGTAGCTCTTCAATATACATAAGATAGCCCCTCTTATTTAATACTGTATTGCTTACTTTCAAACTCTACTTGATCACCACTTCTTAATTTTTTACCTCTTTGTGTGCAGATTTCCCCATTAACTAACACAAGACCTTGTGCTATAAGCATCTTCGCTTCTCCTCCTGTATTCACCATAGAAGTATATTTCATAAACTGTTCTAATTTGATAAATTCTGTGTCTATTTTAATTTCTTTCAATTTCATCATCTCCTTAAAGTAATATATTTCATTAATAAATAAATCGCTCTATGTCTCAACTAAAATTGAAACAAAGAGCGACCCCCATTATGCATTTAATCGAATAGGTAAAATAAGGTATTTATAATATTCCCCTTCTTCAGGTTTTATTATACAAGGCGTAAGGGATGATATAAATTGAACACACACTTTATCTTCATCTATAGCTTTAAGTGCTTCTATCAAATACCTAGGATTGAAAGCTATAACAAGCTCTTTGCCTTCTAAAGAAATAGGTATTTCTTCTCTTGCAGTTCCAAGATCAGTATTTGAAGTAATAACCATTAGATCTCCATCTAATTCAATTTTTATTGGATTTTTCTTACCCTCTCTCGAAATAAGTGCAGCACGCTCAATACTCATTAGTAACTGCTGTCTATCTACTAATATTTTTGTTTCATAATCAGAAGAGAAAACTTGTTCATACTTTAAAAATTGACCTTCTAAAAGTCTAGAAACAATTTTACTATCTCCTAAATCAAAGAGAACATGTTTATCTTCGAAATACAAAGTAACTTCTTCATCATCACTAAGTAATATTTTGCTTATTTCGCTAAGGGTTTTTCCAGGTATAACAACCTCTATATTAATATCTTTATCTGGAATAACCATCGTTCTATAAGAAATACGGTAACCATCAACAGATACAAGATGTAAATTTCCATCCTTTATTTGAAGCATCTCTCCAGTTAAAACAGGTCTTGTTTCATCTTGAGAAACAGAAAAAATAGTTTGTCTTATGATATCTTTTAAAACTAACTGTGAAAGTTTACATGATCTAAACTTTTCAACATTAGGAATCTCAGGGAAATCTCTAGCAGATTGACCTGCAATTTTAAATTTTGAATTTTTCCCAATAATAGACGTCATATTGTTATCTTTAGATGAAATTTCTATTACTTCATCCGTCATTTTTCTGATAATTTCAGAGAATATCTTTGCTTCAAGAGCTATATGACCTTCTACTTTAACATCTGCATCCATAGTACTTTCAATAGCAAGTTCAAGGTTATTTGTGACTAAAGTTAACTGATTATTACTTGCTTTAATAAGAATACATTCTAATATAGGCATAGTCGTTTTGGATGAGCATGCTTTAAGCACTATGTTAATACTATTTAATAATAGTTCTTGCTTTACAAATATATGCATGTGGATAGATCCTTTCTGTATAATCATTACAATAAATAAAGTTAATCTAGCAATTATAGTAATAGGGGCTGTGGGTAATGTGTATAACTAAAGTAAAGCTTGAATCTGTGGATAAAAGAGCTTGTATAAAACCATGTGGATAAATTAATTTTAAAAATGAACTTATTCACACTTTGAACAATGAACAAAAAAAATAAATATAACTCACAAATAGTTCACTTTATATCCACATATATACAAACAGCTTTATTTTGATGAAATTTTACGCTCTAATTCATTAATAATTTGGCCAAGTTCTAAATCTGTTTCTAGATCTTTAGATATTTTTTCAAAGCCATGAATGATGGTAGTATGATCACGTCCACCAAATTTCTCACCTATTTTAGGTAGTGAAAGATCTGTTAACTTTCTACATAAATACATAGCAATTTGTCTTGGATAGGCTATGTTTCTAGTCCTTTTAGAGGACTTTAAGTCTTCAGGCTTTAAGTCAAAGTACATACATACAGTTTCTTGAATGTAGTCAGCTGTAATAACTTTAGGCCTGTCCTTAGAAATAAGATCTTTAAGTGCTTCACTTGATAGCTCCACACTAATTGGTTTATTGGAAAGAGAAGAAAAGGCAATAATTCTATTTAAGGCACCTTCTAATTCTCTAATATTAGACACTACTGTTTTGGCTATAAATAAAAGGACATCTTCTTGAATAGATAAACTCTCCATCTCTGCTTTTTTTCTTAAAATAGCTATACGCGTTTCAAGGTCAGGATTTTGAATATCTGCTATAAGTCCCCACTCAAATCTTGAACGAAGCCTTTCTTCAAGAGTTTCAATCTCTTTAGGTGGTCTATCACTTGATATGATGATTTGTTTGTTGGCTTCATGCAGTGTATTAAAGGTATGGAAAAACTCCTCTTGGGTTCTTTCTTTACCTGCAATAAACTGAATATCATCTATTAATAAAACGTCAATATTTCTATATCTATTGCGAAAGCTTTCATTTTTATCATCTTTAATGGAGTTAATAAGCTCATTCGTAAACTTTTCTGATGACGCATAGAGTACCTTTGCGTTTGCATTGTGAGCTAAAATGTAATGTGCTATAGAATGCATGAGATGGGTTTTTCCAAGACCAACACCACCATATAGAAATAAGGGATTGTAAGCTCTAGCAGGTGCTTCGGCTACAGCTAAAGCAGCAGCGTGAGCCATTCGATTACTATTACCCACGACAAAAGTATCAAATACATATCTTGGATTAAGGTTACTTTGATTATTTAGAGGATCAAGTATTTTATCAGTGTTTGCTGTTTTTGATCCGAATGAGGTTTCATTTGGAAGTACAAATGTAAGCTCATATTCCTTATTTAATACCTGCATAATGCTATTTTGAATAAGCTCATAGTATCTTGTACTAAGTATCTCTTTTGTAAATTCATTTTTGACACTAATTGCAATAGTATCATTTTGAATATCAATGAGCTGAGTATCTTTAAACCATGTGCTAAAACTAACGCCAGAAGTTTCAACTTCTATTATTTTGAGTACGGATTTCCATTGACTGGCATAGTTAGACTGCATATCTTTTCCTCCTAAAGTAACAATTTAATCACAAGTTATTAAAGTATTGTCAACATGTGAGTAAATTAATCAACATGTTGTGATTAATTCTAGTAAAATTTCTTCGTGATAAATTAAGGTCAATACCTATTTCTCTATGGATAATAGTATTTTTGTTAATAAACAATATTAAACACTAAAAGTATGTATGTGGATAATTTATACACTGCAAAAATATATGTAAAAAAAGCAAAAAAAACAGAAAAAATATAAGTTATACACAGTGTTATCAACAGAATGTGAATAACTTTTATTAATAAATAGGTTATCAACAACGTAAATTTATAATATCAAATTACCTGTGGAAAATCAACAGAAAAGAAAAAATATCCACAGGTTCTCTATATAAAAAATATGTGGATATTTTTGTACGATATTTGGTGGTAAGAATACAAGAATAACTCTTGACGCATGGGGATAAATCTTTTATACTATGAATAGTGCTTATTTTTTATGATTTGTGTGTAAATATTTTTGTGTGCATATTGTGTAACGTCTTAAAAAGGAGGTACACATTATGAAAATGACTTTTCAACCAAAAAAGCGTCAAAGAAGTAAGGAACATGGTTTTCGTAAAAGAATGAGAACAAAAAATGGAAGAGCTGTAGTTGCTAGAAGAAGATCAAAAGGCAGAAAAAAATTAACAGCATAGAACAAGGCCGCATTAGTGGCCTTGTTTTTCAATTAACAGGTTTGGGAGCATGAAATAATGAAGTATACAGTATCTTTAAGAAAAACTTATGAGTTTAATATCGTTTATAAAAGAGGAAAGTCCTTTGCAAATAAGTATTTGGTATTGTATAAGTACAAAAATAACAGGCAGGATAATATAAATAAGTTAGGTGTTTCTGTGAGTAAAAAAGTAGGAAAAAGTGTGGTAAGAAGCAGAGTAACTCGCCTAATAAAAGAAAGTTACAGATTGCAAGAAGAAAATATTGAAGTGGATCACTGGGATTTTATTATTATCGCTAGAGCATCAGCTAATGAAGCAAACTTTGATACGATTTCGAAATCACTTATTCACCTTTTAAAATTGCATAAGGTTTACAGAAAGAAATAAATTATAAAAAATTTTCGAGAGTATATATAATTTTATTTTATATGTGATATAATTCTATAGTGAAACACAAGGTGAGATAGGTCGATATAATATAGGAGTTGTTTCAATATGAATGATCTAGTAAAACGAGCTACATTAAGATTAATACGTTTTTATCAGAGAAATATATCACCTATGTTGGGAAAAAACTGTAGATTTATTCCTACGTGTTCACAATATACTTATGAGGCTATTCATATTCATGGTGTATTTAAAGGCATATGTCTTGGATTTATTCGTATATTAAAATGTAACCCTTTTCATCCAGCTATGTATGATCCTGTGCCTTTAAAAAAAGATAAAAAAACTTAAGTTTAATGAGAAGTAATTAGGAGGAAAAGAATGGATTTGATTACTAGGTTTTTTGGAGTGATCCTAAGTTTTATTTTTGATCAGGTAGCCAATTTGACATCTGTTGGAACCCTTGGAATCACAATTATTGTGTTTACGCTCGTAACGAGACTGCTTTTGACACCACTCCAAATAAGTCAACAAAGAAGCTCAAGGCTTATGAGTAAACTTCAGCCTGAGATGGATAGGATTAGAAAAAAATATAAAGATAAAAAAGACCAAGAATCTCAAATGCTTATGTACCAAGAGACACAAGCTTTGTATAAAAAATATAAAGTAAAACCTACAGCAGGTTGTCTTACAATGTTTATACAGCTTCCTCTTATATGGGCACTTTTCAATGTATTACGTCAGCCAATCCGTTATATTGATAAGTTAAAAGTAATTTATACTGATATGGCAAAGGTTATTAAAGAGGTTCCTAACTATCAGGAGCAATTAAACGTATTTATGGAACAGGTAAAGAAAACAAATACCTACACATTTGATTTAAGTACTATGGAAAAAGTAGATAAAATTTTGGGTCTTCCAGATTTTCTTAGCTATTTAACAAGTATGCAGTGGAAAGAGCTTATTCCAAAGTTTTCAGCAAGTGTGCAGCAGGCTTTAAATTCAAATTATACGCAAAAGCTCAATTATGAGTATTTTTTAGGTATTAATTTAGTTGATTCACCAAAGCAGCTTATAAGTAATGGCGTTTATTTAGCAATACTTGTACCTATTATAGCAGGTGCTTCTACTTATATTTTCTCAAAAGTTAATATGTCAGCTAATACTGCTATGCAAAAGACTGCAGCATCTTCAGGAAATGGTGAGCCTAATCCTACTGAAAGTATGATGAAGTCAATGACAATCATGATGCCTATTTTAACAGCAATGTTCGCTTATACAGCTTCTTCAGGTCTTGCATTATATTGGATAGCGGGTAATATTATTATGATGGGTCAGCAATACGTTGTTAATAAGATAGTAGACAAGCAACAGGCAAAATTAGATGAGCAAATAAAGAAGGAAAATGATAGCTTAAAAACTACTAAGAAGGTAGTTAAGAAAAAAGTTGTTAAAAAAGTACCAGTAAATGAACTTAAAGGAAATACAAAAAAATAATCATTAAGCATGGGGGTATCAGAATGAGAACCATAGAAAAAGTAGGAAAAACACCTGATGATGCCATCACAGAGGCAATTATAGAGCTAGGTGTTACTAGAGATCAAGTAGATGTAGAAATTATTGAAAAAGGTTCAAAAGGATTTTTATTAGGTCTTGGTTCAAAGGATGCTAGAGTTAAAGTAACTGTTAAGCCAATGTATGATAATGTAAATGAACTTAGTCTAAATGATACTGCTAATGGAAATGAAAAAAAGAAAGTAAGTAAGCAATCTGATAAAGTTGAGTCTAAGAGTTCTGAGGATAATGTGAGAAAGTTAGCTGAAAATGAGCCGATTAGTATTACGCAAGAAGAGTTAGCTTCTATTGAAAAGAATGCTAAAGGTTTTCTTGAAAAGCTAGTTAAAGAAATGGATATAGAAGCTGAAGTTAGTTCAAAGGTTTTAAATAATAGAGTTTATATGAGCTTATCAGGCAAAAGTATGGGCATTATAATTGGAAAAAGAGGCGAAACTTTAGATGCTATTCAGTATTTAGTTAATATTGTTGCTAATAAAGGTAGAGAAGAATATGTAAAAATAATTCTAGATACTGAAAACTATAGAGAAAGAAGAGAAGAAACACTTAAGAATCTTGCATATAGACTGGCTAAAAAGGCTTCTCAAACAAGAAGGGTAGTTGTACTTGAACCAATGAATCCATATGATAGACGAATTATCCATTCTGCTCTTCAAGATAATAAAAATGTAAGAACACATAGTGAAGGAAAAGAGCCTTTTAGAAAGGTTGTTATCAGTCCAATCAATAATAAATCCTATAGACACTAATTCTATAGAAAAATAAAAACCCAGCTATAGTATGCTGGGTTTTTTACCTGTAAAAAACAATGATTAGAGAGGTGATTTGTTTCTATGTTATTTGAAGATACTATAGCAGCTATTTCCACACCTATAGGGGTTGGTGGTATTGGTGTTATAAGAATAAGTGGGAAGGATGCTGTACCTATAGTAGATAAAATATATAGACATCCTCAAAGTAAATCTTTAGAAAATATGCCAACGCATACCATCCATTATGGACATATTGTTTCAGATGATGATGAAGTTATAGATGAAGTCCTTGTAATGTTAATGAAGGAACCTAAGACTTTTACGAGAGAAGATGTGGTTGAAATAAACTGCCATGGAGGCCCAATAGTCCTTAATAGAGTACTTGTGGAACTAATAAAAAATGGGGCAAGATTAGCAGAAAATGGTGAGTTTACTAAAAGAGCATTTTTAAATGGGCGTATCGATTTATCTCAAGTTGAAGCAATCATGGATATTATAGAAGCAAAAACAGATAGATCATTAACACAGGCAGTTCATCAGCTAGAAGGACGTTTATCTAAAAAAATAAAAGAATATCAAGATCGATTACTTAATGTTATTGCTTCTATAGAAGTTTCTATTGACTATCCAGAGTATGATAATGATGATCCACTTGCTGAGAGCTTCAAGGGAGAGATTATTAACTTAAACGATAACTTAAAGGATTTACTTATGACTGCTGATACTGGGAAAATGATCAGAGAAGGTGTAAAAACAGCAATTGTAGGCAGGCCAAACGTAGGAAAATCATCATTATTAAATGCACTTTTAGAAGAAAATAAGGCTATTGTAACAGATATTCCTGGAACAACAAGAGATATAGTTGAAGCCTATTTAAATATTGATGGTATCCCTTTTATACTTTTAGATACAGCAGGAATTAGAGAAACAGACGATATTGTTGAAAAGATAGGTGTAGAAAAATCTAAGGATTCTATTGATGAAGCTGATTTGATACTTGTTTTATTAGATAGCAGTAATGATCTTATAAATGAAGATATTGAGATACTTAATCAAGTTAAAGATAAAGAAGTTATTTATGTACTCAATAAAATAGACTTAACGTCAAATATTTCCCGGGAAATATTTGATAAGTATTTGAAGAACCAAAAAGTTGTTTACCTATCAGCAAAAACCTATAAAGGATTAGATAAGCTTAAAGCTTATATGAAAGACTTTATTGAAAAAGGAACAACAAGTATTGACGCTAAAGTGACTTTAACAAATAATAGGCAAAAGCAAGCATTAATAAAAGCTATTGAAAGCTTAGATAAAGTAATAGATGCTATAGCGTTTAACTTACCTGAAGATCTTATGGCTATTGATTTACATGATGCTTATGGACACTTAGGAATGATTGTGGGTGAGGCAATAAAAGAAGACATTATCAATCAACTTTTTAGTAGATTTTGTCTTGGGAAATAGATGGTTAGAAGGAGAAGATTATGACATATCTTGCAGATCAAATAGATGTTGCTGTTATAGGTGCTGGACATGCTGGCTGTGAAGCTGCTTTAGCAGCAGCACGTATGGGAAAAAAGACTATTGTTTTTACAATGTCATTAAATAGTATAGCGATGATGCCTTGTAATCCTAATATTGGGGGTACTTCAAAGGGGCATTTAGTAAGAGAAATAGATGCCCTTGGTGGTGAAATGGGAAGAAATATTGATAAAACCTTTATTCAATCTCGCATGCTCAATACAGCAAAAGGACCAGCAGTTCATTCACTTAGAGCTCAAGCTGATAAAGATGAGTACACCACAAAGATGAGAAGAACCTTAGAAAGAACCCCTAATCTATCAATTAAGCAGCAAGAAATTGTAGATATTCTTGTTGAAGATGGTAAGGTTGTTGGTGTTTTGACAAACACAAATGCTATTTATCATTGCAAAGCGGTGGTATTAGCGGGAGGGACTTATTTACGTTCAAGATGTCTTACGGGAGAGTGTATTGAGTATACAGGTCCAGGAGGGTTAAAAACATCCAATAGCTTAAGTGATTCATTAAAGAAACTAGGTATTGAATTAAGAAGGTTTAAAACAGGTACACCTGCTCGTGTAGATGCACGAACAGTTAATTTTGATGTTATGGAAAGACAAGATGGTGATGAAAAGATTGTTCCTTTTTCCTATGAAAATATAAACAATCCATTTATAAAAGATCAATTGCCATGTTATTTAACCTATACCAATGAAAAAACGCATCAAATTATTAGAGATAATCTAAGTCGTTCCCCTTTGTATTCAGGTGTTATTGAGGGAACAGGCCCTAGATATTGTCCTTCTATAGAAGATAAGGTGGTAAGATTTGCTGATAAAGGAAGACATCAGGTATTTTTAGAGCCAGAAGGTGCTGATACTACAGAAATGTATGTTCAAGGCATGAGTTCTTCTCTTCCAGAAGAAGTGCAAATACAAATGCTTCGTTCTTTAAAAGGACTTGAAAATGTTGAAGTTATGAGGATAGGTTATGCTATTGAGTATGATTGCATCAATCCTACTGAGCTTAGGCATTCTTTAGAGCATAAAGAAATCAGTGGCTTTTTTAGTGCAGGGCAAATGAATGGGAGCTCTGGCTATGAAGAAGCAGCATCACAAGGACTTATTGCTGGGATTAATGCAGCACTTAAAGTTGAAGGAAGAGAACCCTTGATTATTGATCGATCAGAAGCTTATATAGGTGTTTTAATAGATGATTTAGTTACTAAAGGAACTAATGAGCCTTATAGAATGCTTACTTCAAGAGCTGAGTATAGACTTTTATTAAGGCAAGATAATGCAGACCTTAGATTAACTCAAAAAGGTTATGAGGTTGGTCTGATATCAGAGGAAAGATATAAAAACTTTATTGAAAAGAAAAATGCAATAGAATATGAAATAGAAAGACTCAGACATGTTTATGTAGGAACTAGTGAAGAAGTTTCCAAAATACTTGAGGAAAAAGGCACTACACCTCTAAGATCAGGTATTGCGTTATCTGAGTTATTAAAGAGAAAAGAGCTCAGCTACGAAGATTTTGAGAAAGTAGATGTAACTAGACCTAAACTTTCAAATGAAGTAATTGATCAAGTAATGATTGAACTAAAATATGAAGGATATATTTCTAGGCAGAAAAAGCAAGTTGAGCAGTTTATAAAACTAGAAAAGAAAATCATACCAGAAGATATTGATTATGATGATATATATAGTCTAAGAATTGAGGCAGTACAGAAGTTAAAGAGTATAAAGCCAGTATCTATTGGACAAGCTTCACGTATATCAGGGGTATCCCCAGCAGATATATCTGTATTACTTATATATCTAGAGCAAAAGAGAAGAAATAAAATCTAAAAGTGAATTTCTATAGTGAATGAGAAGCATGTAATTGGAAACGTAAAAAGAGAAATCTATAGAAAAGAGACCATAAGTAGAAAGAGGAAAAATGATGAATGAAAAAACGCTATTAGTTGAGGGTGCAGAAAAACTAGATATTTCCTTAACCAATGAGCAGGTTGATCAATTTATGATCTATAAAAAGCTTCTTATAGAGTGGAACAAAAAGATTAACTTAACAGCCATAACTGATGATGAAGAAGTTATTACAAAGCATTTTCTTGATTGTTTGTCACTTTCAAAGAGCATAAAAATGAGTGAATTAAAAAATCTAATCGATATTGGGACAGGAGCAGGTTTTCCTGGACTTGTTGTTAAGATTGCTTTTCCACATATTGATGTTACTTTAGTAGATTCCCTTAAAAAGAGACTTAATTTCTTAGAAGAGGTTATAAGGGATCTAGGCTTAAAAGATATAGTATGCATTCATGCACGTGCTGAAGATCTTGGTAAAGAAAAAATCTATAGAGAAAAGTATGATATATGTGCGTCAAGGGCTGTAGCTCATTTAGCAGTGCTTTGTGAATATACCTTGCCATTTGTTAAAGTAGGGGGATTTTTACTTGCCTTAAAAGGTCAAAAATTAGATGAAGAAATAAAAGAAAGTAAAAATGCTGTTTCTATTCTTGGGGGTAAATTAGAAGGTGTTTGTGATGTAGAGATACCATTTACAGATATAACTCATCGTATTGCTAAGGTGAAAAAAATTAAAAAGACAGAATATAAGTATCCACGTAAGGCAGGAGAGCCTAATAAAAAGCCTTTAGGAATGATAGAGCAAGTAGATATAAAAAAATAGAAATAGAATGATATTATCGAAATTATTAAAAAAAGGTAGTTTTTTCCAAAAATATATGATATACTATGTATTAAGTTCGAAATATGTTTGGGGGGAGCTTAGTACATTATGAAGAAAGAATTAAAGATAGAATATATTCCTGTGGAAAAGATTAGACCAAACCCATATCAGCCTAGAAAGAACTTTGAACAGTCTTCATTAGAGGATCTTGCTAAGTCTATTTCAGAACATGGGATTATGCAGCCTATTACCTTGCGAATGATAGGTAATTCTTATGAACTTATTGCTGGTGAAAGAAGATTAAAAGCAGCTAAAATTTCTGGGTTAAAAGAAGTACCAGCTATTATAGCAGAAGTAACAAGTAAAGATAGTGCAATACTTGCACTTATTGAAAATTTACAAAGAGAAAATCTAAATTTTATGGAAGAAAGTGAAGCCTATAACATTGTGATGCAGGATTATGGCTATACACAACAAGAGTTCGCTGCAACACTTGGAAAAAATCAGTCTACTATAGCAAATAAGCTTAGAATATTAAAATTGCCTCAAGAAATAAAAAAATTGCTCGTAGAACATAATTTAACCGAAAGGCATGCAAGGGCACTTTTAAAGTTACCAAGTTCTGAACTTCAGCAAAAAGCAATTCATAAGATTATTAAACAAGATCTTAATGTAAAAAAATCCGAGCAGCTTATCAATGACATGTTATATGAAATAACAAATGATAGATCACCAAATAGTGAATCTCATCAAAAAGTTAAAACCTATATTAAAGATATAAGATTATTTACAAATACAATTACACAAGCAGTGAATATTATTCAAAAGTCTGGTATCGATGCAAAATATACAATGCAAGAAAAGCCAGATGGTTATGAGATAAAGATTAAGATTCCAATTGGTTGATGAATTGGAATCCTTTTTTTTAGATAGATATGTAGATCTTTACAATTACAAGGATACGTGATATTATACTGCTAATTTCTTATGTATGCTAAATAAACTGTTGACTAATAAAGATACTTTTTATTAATAATAAGTCGTTTAGGTGACAGCTATTAAGCATAACAGGTTCGTCTCGAAAGTGATGAGTCTTTTTTTGTTTATATGTGATTTTGATAGTGAAAAAGGAGAAGAATACTGATGAATGTCAAACTTACAGTGTTAATTTCAAAAAGGAGATAATAAAATGTTTAAAATCGATAATGAAAATAAGTTAACGGATAGTGTACTAAGTGATAATCAAAAGGTGGTTTGTGATTTATTAGATAAGCTTAATATACGTTATGATTTGAAATTTCACCCGCCAGCACATAGCATTGAAGAATGTGAGGAGATTGTTCATAAATTAGGAGAAGGAGTGCACTGTAAAAATTTATTTTTAAGTAATAGACAAGAAACAGAGTTCTTTCTTTTACTTATGCGTTTTGATAAAAAGTTTAAAACAGCTGAAGTTTCAAAGCAAATTAATCGCTCAAGATTGAGTTTTGCTAAAGATGAGTACTTGCAAAAATATCTTCATGTTATGCCTGGATCAGTAAGTCCTATGGGCCTCATGTTTGATTTAGAGCATCATGTTCATTTACACAACATGTTCCAACCTTAGTAGAAATAGGATAGTAATGACTTGATATACCTATCATAATTCGTTACAATAAAGGGTGGAAAACATATAACTAATTATAGAGGAGAAAAAAATGAAAGATTTTAAAGTAGATGTTGCTACCTTACTTAGCGGCAAGATCTCAAGTTTAACTGAAGATCAGATATATGACATGATAGAGGTACCAGCTAATTCAGAGATGGGAGATTATGCATTTCCGTGTTTTAAGTTAGCAAAAGAATATAGAAAAGCACCAAATATGATTGCTAAAGAAATTTTAGAGGTATTGCCAAAGGTTGATTTTATTTCTAAGGTTGAAAATGTAAATGCCTATATTAATTTTTTTGTGGATAGAGAACTTCTTGTAAGACAGACTCTTGACGAGATTATGTCTACTAAAGAAACTTATGGATTTGCTAAGGAAAAAGATAAAGGAAATGTTGTTATTGATTATTCTTCACCAAATATAGCAAAACCATTTCATGTTGGACACTTAAGATCAACCGTTATAGGAAATAGCCTTTATAAAATATATGAAGCTTTAGGGTATAATTGTGTTGGCGTGAATCATTTAGGTGATTGGGGAACACAGTTTGGAAAATTAATTGTAGCCTTTAAAAAATTCTCTAGCAAAGAAGAGATAGAGGAAAAGGGTATAGCAGAATTGTTAAGAATCTATGTACTTTTCCATGATGAGGCTGAAAAAGATCCATCTCTTGATCAAGAGGCTCGTGATTATTTTACAAGAATGGAGCAAGGAGATGAAGAGGCACTTAGTTTGTGGCGTTGGTTTAAAGAGATTAGTTTAAAAGAGTTTGAAAGAGTATATGACATACTAGGTGTTACTTTTGACAGCTATAATGGAGAGGCTTTTTACAATGATAAAATGGCTGATGTTATTAAAGAGCTTGAAGAAAAAGGTCTTATTGAAGTCAGTGATGGTGCTAAAATTGTAAAATTAGATGAAGATAATATGCCACCATGCCTTATTACTAAAAAAGATGGAAGCTCTTTATATGCTACACGCGATATTACAGCGGCAAAGTATCGTAAAGAAACATATGACTTTAAAAAGTGTATTATTGTTACGGCTCTTCAACAAAATCTCCATTTTGCCCAGTGGTTTAAAGTAATTGAAAAAATGGGCTACCCTTGGGCTAAAGATTTAGTACATGTTCCTTTTGGTATGGTAAGTATGGAGTCAGGTTCGTTATCTACACGTAAAGGAAATGTTATTTTCTTAGAGGATATTTTAAATGAAGCTATTCAACGAATTAAAGCTATTATTGAGGAAAAAAATCCAGATTTAGAAAATAAAGAGAGTGTTGCAAGACAAGTAGGTGTAGGTGCTGTTATTTTTGATGACATGTATAATAATATTATTAAGGACATTCAGTTTTCTTGGGAGAGGGTTTTAAATCCTTATGGAGAAACAGGACCTTATGTGCAATATGCTCATGCAAGAGCATGTAGTGTGCTTAGAAAGTCTAATACTGATGGAACATTTTATATAAATGTTGATTTTACAAAGATTACGGACGACAACTCAGTAGCCTTAATTAAAGAACTCGCAAGATTTAAGGATGTTATACAATTAGCAGCTGACAAATACGAACCATCCTATGTAGCACGTTATGCTGTTCATGTTGCTCAAGCTTTTAATAATTTCTATAATGTTAATACTGTACTTGTAGAAGATGTAGCAGTAAAAAATGCACGCTTGGCGTTAGTTCAAGCTTCGATCTATGCACTGAAAAATGCGTTGTACTTACTTGGCATACAAGCACCAGAAGAAATGTAATAGTATATTGTTATATTATTTATTGTTTTCTATATAGAATTCACTACGCATTACTTGATTTTCAAAGTGAATTCTATACTATTATACTCCTGAAAAATACGAAATGATTAGAAAGGGTTTATATTATGGGTAAAAGAGCAGTATTACTCTACAATCCGATGTCTGGAGATAGAAAAGTCTTATTAAATTTGGATTATATTATAACAAGACTTCAGAAGATGGACTATATAGTAAGCATGTACAGAAGTATGGATAAAGGTGGAATTGAAAATTATATTATTAATCATATTACCAATGACAACACAGATCTTATCCTTATTTCTGGGGGAGATGGTACGCTAAATGGTTGCATTAATGGGATGATGTTAAAAGAACTAACTATTCCTCTTGCTATTTTACCACTTGGTACATGTAATGATTTAGCGTATACATTACGTATTCCGGAGGATATAAAAGGAGCTTTAGATGTGCTTCAAGAGGGAAATTTAGAAAAGATTGATCTTGGAAAAATTAATGATCGTTATTTCGTCAATGTATGTAACATGGGTATGTTCAGCGAAATTTCCCATACTACAGATTTGGAGATGAAGAAAAACTTAGGAAGATTAGCTTATTATATAAAAGGTATAGAAAAGATAACAGATTATAAACCTATGAGTTTAGAGATAACAATAGATGGCGTAACTTTACAAAACAAATATGTTTTATTTTTTGCGTTTAATGGAAAAAGAGCAGGTGGATTTGATAAGCTTGCAAAAAATGCTAGTATACAGGACGGTATGTTTGATATTATTGGTATACAGGATGTTCAGTTTCACGAAATACCAGGACTATTTTTTAAAGTACTAAATGGTGAACACTTTAATGATCAAAAAGTGGATTTCGTAAAAGGGCAGAGCATAAGAATAGAATGTACAGATGATCAGAACAATATTGTTGTTGATATTGATGGAGAGCGAGGACCTGTTTTCCCACTAGAAATTAGTATTATTAAAGATGGATTAAATGTGTATGTTCCTATTTAGATAGGATTATGTTATGAATGAGCATAGCCTCAAAACATTTATGAGTAATAATTGTTTTGAGGCTTTTTTGTGTGCTTTTTGCTTTGTAGTATTAGCCTTTAATTTTAATTTTGTTTAATATTTTGGATTGTTCCACGTGAAACAATTTGAACATATGTTATTTTCACATATAACTGGTCAACTTCTGTAACTTTAAGTACACTAAATTAATAATTTTTCAGTGAATGTTATAAGGTGTGACTTCTTCTTAATCCCTATATAGGATTGATGTTGATTATTAATTTGGAGTATAAATTAAATCAGTGTCAGTATGTAAAACAAAGTCTACTTTAATATCTTCTGAAAATGGAATTTGATCAAAGTTATATAGTCTACAAAAAATACTGTGAAATTCACTCGAGTTACTTGTTAATGCTTTTGCTTGTCGGTACATTTGCCTTAATTGATTTTTGTACATTTTCTACCAGTAAGTAATGTTTGGGTAAAGAAACCTTCAATTTCTATTATCAATAGATCACTGCTGGGCGCTAACCAGCCATATAGCACAGATTTTGCTTGTTGATGTTGGATACGGGTATTTATATAAAAGACTCTGTTAGGAAGTGAATATAATTTTGAGAAATACCCCTAAAAAATTATTCTATGAGTTAATAATTAAACAAATATCAAGGTACACACTAAAATAAACACTAAAGTAAATACAAAAATAAACACTAAAGTAAATACTAAAGTAAACACCAAAGTATTACTAAAGTAAACACCAAAATGAACTCGAAAAAGATGCTGAAAGAAAAACAAAGAGAAACCAAAGAAATTCCAATGTAATAACTCTAAGATTGCAACACTGACAATAAATATTAACAAATGTCATTTGAGAAAACAATGATCGTGAAAACATCATCATACATATCCTATTAAGTGAGCTTATTAAGTTATTTGGTGCAAAATATATAATATTATATACTTAAGATTAATTCTTATCAATTTAAAAGTGTACATTTAATTATATAACTAGTCAAGCCTCTTACTTAGTACTATCATATGTGCAATAATAAGACTAATCTTATCTCGTGCTCAATAATAAGAATAATCATATCTTATTACCAGAAAGCTATTGATCTTATGAGTTGGATAATAATCTAATTAGTTTTATTGATCATAAAATATTGTCTTAGGTTAAATATACTTGGATATGAGGGAAATATCAAACATAACAATCACCTAATTGTTCCACGTGGAACAAAACAATCCAAGTTTTAATAGTTTCATAGAGTAAGATAATAAAGAATAAATAAAAAGGCTGTCTAAAAATTAAGAAATGAGATATTAACACAATAAAACTTTATTCTAATCAAGGGGTGTGATATACTGGTTATAGAATTTGCATTATATATCTACATGATATGCAAATTTGTAGAGAGATACAACCTGAAGTTAATGGAGGGATAGTGTAATCAAGTTGTTACACTACATAAAATGAACATTATATAAAACACGCTATTCAAATTTAATACAAAGTCTATTTTTATAGTTTTCAACATATGACATTATGAATTCATTTGGGGGAAACAAGAGAAATTATATTTTAATTATTTAGAGGTAAAATATGGGAAAAATAATAGCAATAGTCAATCAAAAGGGTGGCGTTGGAAAAACAACAACAGTAATTAATTTAGCTGCTGCGTTAGTAGAAAAGAAAAAGAAGGTTTTGGTGTTTGATATTGACCCTCAAGGAAATGCAACCAGTGCTTGTGGGATATTAAAAAACAAGGTAGGCTTAACAACCTATGATATTTTAGTAAATGAAGCAGACATAAATACAGTTATTAAACGATCACCTCATGAAAAGATAGATGTGGTTCCCGCCAATATGAATTTAGCAGGAACAGAGGTTGAGCTGGCAAATAAAGCACAAAGAGAATTTATCTTAAGAAAATCCTTAGCAGCAATAAAAGAAAAATATGATTATATCTTTATTGACTGTCCACCTGCAGTTAATATACTTACCATTAATGCACTAACTGCAGCAAATACAGTATTGATACCCATGCAGTGCGAATATTACGCTCTAGAAGGATTATCGCAGCTTATGCAAACAATAAAACTTGTTAAAGATAAGATTAATAAGCCACTTATGTTAGAAGGTATATTGTTTACCATGTATGATAACAGGACAAACTTATCCTCTCAAGTAGTAAAAGAGGTAGAGCAACACTTTAAAAAGTTTGTTTATAAAACAAAAATTGTAAGAACTGTTCGGTTAAGTGAGGCCCCGAGTTATGGTATGTCCTGTATAAAGTATGATCCTAAATCAAGAGGAAGTGAACAATATAGAGATTTAGCAAAAGAATTTTTAGAAAGGAACAAAGCAAAATGAAGCCAAGAGGATTAGGAAAAGGTCTTAATGCACTATTATCAGATGAAGTATTGCAAGCGGCGGAAGAAGAAAAGGGGAGCATGAGACTAGTAGACATAAATAATATAGAACCAAATAGCGAACAACCAAGAAAGGACTTTTCACAGGAAGAACTTGAAGAACTTAGTGAATCTATTAAACAGTTTGGGGTTTTACAGCCTTTAATCGTCAGAGAGAAAAATGGAAAGTATGAGATTGTTGCAGGTGAAAGAAGGTATAGAGCTTCAATGCTTGCAGGCCTTAAAGAACTGCCTATCATTATCAAGGAGTTTTCTGATGTTGAAATGCTTCAGGTCTCTCTTATAGAAAATATACAAAGGGAAAATCTAAATCCAATGGAATTGGCCTATGCGTATAATCTTCTTATGGAAAGGTTTGACTTAACACAAGAAGAGGTTGCAGATAAAGTAGGAAAAAGTAGGCCTTCCATAGCTAATATTATTAGACTGATGAATTTATCACCTTATGTTCAAGAAAAGTTAAGAGAAGAATTGATTACTTTCGGGCATGCAAGGGCAATACTTTCTATAAAAGATAAGAAGCTTCAGAAGCAGATTACGGACTATATTCTCGAAAAACAGCTTAGCGTGAGAGAAACAGAAAAATATATTCAAGGCTTATATGAAGTGAAACCAAAAACAAAAAAGACAGATAAGCTTCCAAATCCATTTTACAAGGAAATTCAAGAAAATCTTCAAAGAATGTTAGGAACAAAAGTGGTCATTTCAAAAGGAGCAAAAAAAGGAAAGATAGAAATAGAATATTACACAGATGAAGAGCTAGAAAGAATCCTTCAATATATTCAAAAATAATTATATAAATTTTAAAAGAGGGTTGAGTTAGAACATGCAAAAGATACTTGAATTATTAAATCAAAATATTTTATGGGTTGTTTTAGCCCTTGCATTATTAAGTGTAGTGCTAATAATTATTACAATAGTTAATATGGTGAGACTAAATAAGGTGCAAAAAAAGTATAAAAAATTTATGACGAAAGAAGATATCGACTTAGAGAATCTACTTATTCAATATACAAATAGACTTAATAAAATAATAGAAACACAACATAATATTGATAAGAAAATGAAAGTAATGGAAGAAAGACTAGAACTTTGTGTACAAAAAGTTGGGGCTGTGAGGTATAACGCAATAGCTAATACAGGTGCAGATCTATCATTTGCAATTGCTCTACTTGATCAAAAGAATGATGGTATTGTATTTAATGGTATCTATACTCGAGATGGTTCCTATACTTATGCAAAGCCTATAGAGAATGGTCAATCAAAATACAACTTATCAGATGAAGAAAAAGAAGCATTAACAAAAGCTATTAGCAAAACAATTGAATAGTAGACTATAATATAAAGAGCCATAGACTTCACATTTGTTAGCGACTATACTATGTGAATGTGCTATGCTCTTTATCTTTTATATATATTTCTTTTATGTGATGAATATATGTGATTTAATATATGTGACTAATATATGTGATGAATATATGTGTTTTATATATGTGGGTAAGGGATAGAACGCACAAGTTTATTGGATGTAACAATATTAAGGTGATGTACAAGTAAAGTGCTTGCGTTATTCGACCATAGGGGAGGTATTATTAAAATGATTATGGAAGATAAGCTTATTAAGGCTCTTATAAAAGGGCGATTAGAATGCTATATCAAGAAAAGTCCTTCATATAATCCTTATATAAAGTCTATTCTTTATGATTGGGAATTTAAACTCGAGATAGACGATTTAGTTTTTACTGATGCCTATAGAGGATTTAATCCATATAGCGGTGTAGAATATGTATATGATAAAAACAGCGACAACCCTATTTGGTTCTGTGATTATATAGGCTATGCACATCAAGATAAGGACATATCTTCACAAGAGATCTATCAATTTCTAAAAGAAGGCAGGGCAAATCACCTAGATACATGCAAAGATAAGTTGTTCTCAAATTTCGCATATAAAAAGGATGTTCTTAAGTATGAAACATCCTTTAAAAGAGATCTTAATTCTTTGTTACAGATAGAAAATATCTACTATAAAGAGTCAATAGTTGCTAATCAAATATCTGCAGCAAGAATAAATCAAAATAGTTAGGAACACATATTAATTATTTTCTCAAATGAACTTACATAGCATACTCAATATTCTTTAGTTAAAGAAACATAAACCTTTTCATGCCTTCAATAATATCTTCTCTTTTGCAAAAAGCCGATAAACGAACATATCCTTCACCATTTCTACCAAATTCACATCCAGGAATAGAGACTATGCCTGCATTTTCGAGCAAATAATCAAAATATTCCCATGAAGTCATGCTATCAGGGCACTTCATCCAAATATATGGAGAATGAATTCCACCATAAAATGGTATATCTTTTTGAGTGAGTGTACGCGTTATAATGCGTGCATTTTCAGTATAATAGGAAATGCTGGACTTAATCTCATTTTGACCTTCTTCAGTAAATAGCACAGCGGCACCTTTTTGTATAATATAAGGCACACCTGTATGCTTTGTTTGCTGTCTTTTTTTCCAAAGTTCATTTAGTGAAATATCATAGCCATCATCATCTAGACCTAATAGTTCGTTTGGAATAATAGTATAACCACACTGCGAATTCATAAAGCTTGCATTTTTTGATAGTGTGCAAAATTCTATAGCACATTTTTTTGCATCTTCTATTTCATAGATGCTACGAGGAAGTGTATTATCAGTAATAAATGATTCATATGAAGCATCAAATAATATTACTGAATTTGAACGTAGTGCATATTCAACCCAATCCTCAAGTTGAGAGTGGGTATATACAGTTCCTGTTAGATTGTTTGGAGAAGATAAGTATATGATATCTGCCTCAGTGCTATCAATAGGTGGCATAGGTAAAAATTTATTGATATAAGTACCGTTTACATAAACGAGTTCTTTTCCTGACATAATATTGTTATCCCTATAAAAAGGAAATACTGGATCAGTAAGCATAACAATATTCATATCATCAAATAGATCAGTTATATTTGCTATGTCACTTTTTACTCCGTTGCTTATAAAAATTTCATTAGAATCTAAGGAAATATTTCTTTTAGCATAATAAGTTGCAATAGCTTCCTTTAAAAAATCATTATCCTTTGTAATATGATATCTTTTAGTTTCCTCTCTATGTGTCAATTCATGGATTGATTCAAGCATAGCCTTATTGATGCTTGGTGAAAGAGGTGATGTGACAGTATTCATGTCTAAGTGAATAACTTTTTGATTTGGGTTTTCTTTTGTGAACTCAGTCACTTTTTTCTTAATATGTAAGATCAAGTTGCCTTCTTTAAGGTCCAAGTAATTTGAATTAATAAAAGCCATTGTTACCCTCCTATAAACTTATTTTGCTATTCATAGAATTCACATTGTAACAGTATAATATGCTATTTCATTCATTTGAGAGAAAATAAATTTTATTACTATATAAAGAATTCACTTATGTGAATTCTTTTCAAAGAAACAACACACGCGAGGTAAAGAATTAAACTATTAGACTTGTTTCTCTATAGTAATATACATAAAATATATCGTCATTATTTTAACACTTCTTTAGTTTTATGTATAAAATTTTATGTAAAATTTGATAGTATAGAATCTTGATTTATGTTAATAAATTTAATATAATCAGAATTTATATAAATACATAAAGAAATAAATAGACAGGGCTAATAAACAAAATAGGCAATATTAAGGAGTAAACAAACATTAATAATTAAGTAAAGATTGGGCTTTGAGTAAAAATTAAGAATTAAGTAAAAATTATAAAATGAGTACAATTTTAGAAGCAAGTAAGTTAAGAAATAAACAAGAAAATAAATAAACAAGAAAAGAAATAAACAAGAAAAAAAATAAATAAGAAAAGAAATAAATAAGAAAAGAAATAAATAAGGTAGGTAAGAAGTAAGATGAGAACTAAAAAAACTAGATAAGAACTATAAAAAGAAATAGATAAGAAATAAAGAATAAAACAGGATATAATATAATAAAAAAAGGTGAGAGATCATGGCTATAGATGAAAAACTTATAGAGTACTTAGCAGAGATATCTAAATTTGAGGTAGATGAAAATGAAAAGAGACTTTTTGTGAAACAAATGACTGATATTATAGGACTTATGGATAGTATAGGAGAAGCTGACATAGAAGAAACCATCATTAATGATTGCGTGTTACTTAGTGAATTAAGAGAAGATATTGCGAAAGAGTCATTACAAAGAGATTTAGCTTTAGAAAATGCACCAATGAAAAAGGACGATTTCTTTGTAGTACCTAAAATAATGGAGTAGGAGAAAGGTTATGGATCTAACAAAGTGTAGTATTAGCAGTTTAAGACAAAAACTTGACGATAAGGAAATATCCTCAGTAGAATTAACACAACACTATCTTGATAGAATTAAAAAAATAGATTCTAAAATTAATAGCTATATTACAGTTTGCGAAGAAGAAGCCTTAGAAATGGCAAGAAAAGCTCAGAAAAAAATAGATGAAAAAAAGGCTTCTCTACTAACTGGAATTCCAGTGAATATAAAAGACAATATATGTACAAAAGGTATACGCACTACTTGTGGATCTAAAATGCTTGAAAATTTTACCCCGCCTTATAATGCAACGGTAGTGACAAAGCTATTAAGTGAGCGTGCAGTTATCCTTGGAAAGGTCAATATGGATGAGTTTGCCATGGGCTCCTCAACACAAAGCTCCTATTTTATGCAAACTAAAAATCCATATGATTTACACAGAGTTCCAGGAGGAAGTTCAGGAGGTAGTGCAGCCTCTGTATGCGGAAGGCTTGCTGCTGCATCACTAGGATCTGATACAGGAGGTTCTATTAGACAGCCATCTGCGTTTTGCGGTCTTACAGGCATGAAGCCAAGCTATGGGACGGTTTCTAGACATGGACTTGTTGCTTTTGCAAGCTCTCTAGATCAAATCGGCCCATTAGCTAGAAGTGCAAAAGACTGCAGTATAATCCTTAAGGTGATTGCAGGAAAGGATAACTACGATAGTACATCAAAAGAAACACCTATAGATTTTGATTCAAAGCTGGGGAAGAGTATCAAAGGTCTTAAAATAGGTGTGCCAACAGAATATTTTGATGAAGGATTAGAAGAAGAAGTAAAAAAGTCAGTTCTTAATACCATTAATAATATGAAAGCAATGGGAGCAGAAGTAATAGATGTATCGATGCCAAGTTTAAAATATGCGGTTGCTACTTATTATCTTATTTCATCATCAGAAGCCGCCTCAAATCTAGCACGCTATGATGGCATTAGATTTGGGTACTGCATGCCTGATGCACAAAGCTATGAAGAAAGAATTAAAAAGACAAGAAAAGAAGGCTTTGGCGAAGAGGTTAAAAGAAGAATTTTGCTTGGAAACTATGCTCTTTCAAGTGGTTACTACGAAGAGTATTATAAAAAAGCACTGACTGTTAGGCAAAAAATAAAACAAGAGTATGAAGAAATATTTAGCATGTGTGATGTAATAATCACCCCTACAATGCCCACCACAGCCAACATGATAGGGCAGGATGAAAGTGATCCAGTAAAAATATATTTATCAGATATCTATACAGTACCCGTAAATATAGCAGGACTCCCTGCAGCAAATACAACATGTGGCTATGATAAAAATGGTATGCCTATAGGCCTTTCAATAGTGGGGAACAAATTTGATGATGCAACAGTTCTTCAAGTCGCTGATGCAATTGAACAAAACTTTGAGATAAAGTATCCCCAGATTTAGGGTAAAGAGAAAGATGAGGACAAAGATGAGGACAAAAAGAAAGATGGTGATAAAATGGAAAAGCCACGCTATACACCAGCAATAGGTTTAGAAATACATGCACAGCTTCTAACCAAGTCAAAGATATTTTGCAGTTGTAAGGTGGACTTTGGCGGAGCCCCCAATACACGCTGCTGCCCTGTGTGTCTTGGATTTCCCGGGACATTGCCAGTCCTTAATCAAGAAGTTGTTAAACTGGCAATAAAAGCTGCAACAGCACTGGGTTGTCACATAAATACAGAGACAAAAATGGATAGAAAAAATTATTTTTATCCAGATTTGCCTAAAGCCTATCAAATATCTCAGCTTGATCTTCCTATTGGCATAGAAGGAAAGGTTAAGATAACACAAGATGAAGAGGAAAAATATATTAAGATTAATCGTGTGCATATTGAAGAAGATGCGGGGAAACTCATTCATGATGCTACGTTAGATACAAGCTTAGTAGATTACAACAGGTGTGGGGTTCCTCTTATAGAAATTGTTACTGATCCAGATATTACATCAAAGGAAGAGGCAAAGCTTTTTATTGAAAAGGTAGCTAGTCTTCTTCAATATGCACATGTATCGCACTGTAAGATGGAAGAAGGCTCTTTAAGAGTAGATGTTAATCTTTCACTGAAACAAGAAGGTCAACAGGAGCTTGGTACGAAGGTAGAACTAAAAAATCTTAACTCCTTAAAATCTATTGTAAGAGCCATTGACTATGAAATAAAAAGGCAAACAAAGCTACTAAATTTAGGTGAGACCATTAAAAAGGAAACAAGAAGATTTAGTGATACACAAGGTGAAACATCAGCACTTAGAAGCAAAGAATATGCCCATGACTACAGATATTTTAAAGAACCAGATATAGTGCCACTAAAACTGACAAAAGAAACTATAGAGGATATCAAAACATCACTTCCAATATTGATAGATGAGCGAAAAGATCATTACATTAATCAATTTAATATAAGTAAAGTAGATGCTCAAAAGCTTACAGCTAAAAAAGAGTTATCAGACTTTTATAATGAGGCAGTAAAATCATATCCAAACTATAAAAGCATAGCTAACTTTATGATCGTAGAACTCTATAGATATATTAATGAAGGCTATTTGGATAGCCAAAACATTCCCTTTTCGCCAACAGAGTTTGCTATGTTAGTAAAAATGAGTGATGAGGAAATCATAAGTAGAAATAATGCTAAAGTAGTACTTAAAATGATGATAGAAGCCAATAAGTCACCTATGATACTTGCTAAAGAACACCAAATGATTATAAACAATGATACCAAGGAAGTTGAAGTGGTTGTAAAAAAGGTTCTTTCGGAGCATGAAGAAGAAGTTAAGGATTACTTAAATGGAAAAACAAAATTATTTACATTTTTTATGGGTGAATGCTCAAAAATTCTTAAAGGCAATGCAAATCCTAAAATAATTAAAGAAATACTACAAAAAAATTTGATATTGAAATAAGATATTTGTTAAAGTATCTATAGATAATTTATAACCTGACTTTGGCAGTGAATTAAGATAAAAACAGCCCTTAACACATTGAAAGCAGAGTGTTTTGGGCTTTTTGTTTTTGTCAGATTGTCATAGTGTGATTTAACTTTTTTTTACATTTCCCAAAATTTTTTTAATTTCTCCAAGTTGCATAAATTTCTTACTAAAATCAATATTTAAAGCTTCACCTATTGCGTCAGTTACTTCATCTCTATAATCAAATAAATAGCAGTTTTCTTGAACGTGACTACAACATACATTACCGAGGCTTTCTAATATTTTACTCACAGAATACTGGTTTCCTACTCTATGTTGAAGAATCCTAGCTATTACTAATGCAATAAAGCATATAAGAAAATGTGCTTGAATGCGGTCTTCTCTTGATAGATAAACAGGTCGGGATTCCAAATCGCTCTTTGTTATCTTAAAGGATTCCTCAATTCTCCATAAACCTCTATATATATCGATGATTTGGTCGTCAGATTCTTTAAATTCGCTTGTTACAATTGCATAGTACCCGTCCAGCATTTCTTCTTCTTTTAATTTTTTTTCATCAAATGACAGGATGCCCTTTGCGTTGATTATCTCACCAGTCTCTTTATCAAAATTAAGATTTTTTATATATTTAGCTGCTCCATACGAAGTTGAGCGATTAAATTTTGATGGTTCTTTAATAAGCTCTCTCGCTTTTTGCAGTGCAGGTTCTCTCTCAGCTTTAGCTCTTATGTCATAGTCCTTACTGTAGAAAATGACCTGCTTTTCATCAATCCTCTTTTTTGTTTTTCTGCCGTTTTCCATTACTTCTATTTCTCGAGGATATAATCTTGATTTTCTTTTGTATTCATCTCCATACCAAGTGTAACCATCCTCTTTAAGAACATAATCCTTAAGTTCCTTGTTTGCTCGTCTAACACTTTGACTAAAGACATAACCATTGTTTCTTTTTAGGTTGTAATATATGTTTTCAGCTGTATTAATGCCTTTATCTGCGACAACAATTATTCTTCCTAAATCATAATTTCTCCTTATTTCCTTTAGTACTGGTAATAAAGTTGTGCAGTCATTGTCATTTCCTTTGAATAATTTATATGTAATAGGCATTCCGATAGAATCCATTAGCAACCCCATTTGGACTATTGGGTCAGGACGATGTTCCTTTGACACACCTCTTCTTCTTAGTTCGTCAGGTTCATCTATTTCAAAGTAATAATTAGTAACATCGTAGTAAACTGTTTGAGTGTTGCTTCCGTATTGATCTTTTATATGTTCGTATATAAATGTCTGAAGTGTTTCTATATGTTTATTTATAAAGGTTAGAGATCTATAAATATCATCTATAGAAAAATCAGAATTTTCAAAGAATAGGTCTTTATTTTCGAAAGTTTTCTTTTTTGAACAAGGATTCAAAAGCCTTGAAAATACCATGAGTTTCATGATGTTGTTGAGGCTATAATCAATATTTAGGTGCCTTTGACGGTTTACAAGAAATTTATTAATCTCTAACTCATGATATATCTTGCTTATAGCTGCATAGCCGAAGTTTTTTTTGGTGGAAGTATTTTTTTTGAGTTCTTCCTTCATGTTTATATTAATAGTTACAATAGGATCATCCTTTTTTTCCTCCTCATTCATTTGAGCCACAACTTGCTCAAAATGGGCAATAGGGTCATCATATAACTTTGATAATTCATCAAGATAACCTAATGTTTGAATAGTCCTAGTTCTGGCCTGTTTACTTTTACTATCCCAGTAGCCATGAACGATAGAGAGGTGTGTTCTCCCATTCTTTTTGCGAGTACTTTTTTTGAGGTACATGATGTCACCTTTTCTTCATAAAATTTTGTAATACTGATTTATATTAATTATACCATTTCCCATTATTTCCCGCAAGTATTATTTGACAAATATTGACGAAAAAAATGCACAAAAAAACCTTGACAAACAAGGTATTTAGGATTTGACTATTTATTTTTTACTGCCAAACTAGGGTAATTAAAGAAATACTACAAAAAAATTTGATATTGAAATAAGATATTTGTTAAAGTATCTATAGATAATTTATAAGAACAGTGTTATATTAGAATATGTGAAAAAATAATTAAGCCGAGTTAACATAATAGTGAGTTCGCAGGGTATTGTTTAATTTATGAAATATGAATTCTATAAAGATATATAAAAAGATATATAAAAAGATATATAAAAAGAACAGGGAGGATATAGAGATGGCAAGCATTAGTGAGTATTTTGGATGCAATGTATTTAATGAATGTGTCATGCGGGAAAAATTGCCAAAACCAGCATATAAGTCTCTTAAGAAAACGATAACGACAGGATGTGCACTTGAGCCAAGTGTTGCAGATGCAGTAGCTAATGCCATGAAAGACTGGGCTATCGAGAAGGGAGCTACCCACTATACACATTGGTTTCAACCAATGACAGGTATTACAGCTGAAAAACATGATTCCTTTATAGCACCAACAGAAGATGGCAAAGTTATTATGGAGTTTTCAGGAAAGGGGCTTATTAAAGGGGAGTCTGATGCATCTTCATTTCCATCAGGAGGACTTAGGGCTACTTTTGAAGCAAGAGGCTATACAACATGGGATCCAACCTCCTTTGCATTTGTAAAAGACCATACCCTATATATTCCAACAGCATTTTGTTCTTATTCAGGAGAAGTGTTAGATAAAAAAACGCCACTTCTTCGTTCTATGGAAACGATTAATACCCAAGCACTTCGGATATTAAAATTATTTAATAGATCAACAAAAAGAGTCACAACTACATCAGGACCAGAGCAAGAGTATTTTCTTATAGATAAAGAACAGTATAAAAAGAGAAAAGACCTGATGTTAACAGGAAGAACTTTATTTGGTGCAAAGCCGCCAAAAGGTCAAGAGTTAGAAGACCATTACTATGGAAACTTAAAACAAAGAGTTGCAAATTATATGCAGGAACTTGATGAAGAGCTTTGGAAACTAGGTGTCCTTGCAAAAACAAAGCACAACGAAGTAGCACCAGCTCAGCATGAACTAGCACCTATTTTTACGACAACAAATATTGCTACAGACCACAACCAGCTCACCATGGACCTTATGAAAAAAATAGCAGACAAACATGGATTTTACTGCTTACTTCATGAAAAACCATTTGCAGGAGTTAATGGATCTGGAAAACATAACAACTGGTCAATGGCTACAGATGATGGCTATAATTTATTAGAACCAGGTAAATCACCACAGGAAAATCTTCAATTTCTAACATTTTTAGCAGCAGTGATTAAAGCTGTAGACGTTTATGCAGAGCTTATACGTGTGTCAGCTGCTAGTGCGGGAAATGACCATAGGCTTGGATCAAGTGAAGCACCACCTGCTATTATCTCAATGTTTTTAGGCGATGAAATTACCAGCATATTAGAAGCATTTGAAAAAGATGAAGTAGCTAAGGGAACTGTTAAGGCATTTTTAGAAACAGGGGTAGCTTCTTTGCCAAAGGTAAAAAAAGATACTACTGATCGTAATAGAACATCACCATTTGCTTTTACTGGAAATAAGTTTGAGTTTAGGTCAGTTGGCTCATCTGCTTCTATTTCAGGCTCTAATATTGTTATTAATACTGCAGTTGCAGAAATACTATCTGAGTTTGCAGATAGACTTGAAAAAGCAAAAGACTTAGAGCAAGAAATTCATGATCTTATAAAAGAAACGATTATAAAACATAAAAGGATCATATTTAATGGCAACAACTATAGTGAAGAATGGATACAAGAAGCAGCTAAAAGAGGTCTTTCTAACCTAAAAACCACTGTAGATGCAATGCCTGAGTTTATTAGTAAAAAGAGCGTAGAGCTATTTGTAAAACATAAGGTATTTTCTGAAGCGGAGCTTCATTCTCGTTATGAAATATTATTAGAAGGTTACTCAAAAACTGTTAATATAGAAGCATTAACGATGCTTGATATGGCAAGAAAACAAATTTTGCCATCAGCACTTAATTATAGCAAGTTCTTGTTTGACACACTAAATACAAAAAAAGCATCAGGTTTAGCTATTCCACTCGAAAAGGAAGAAGCTGCTTGTATAAAGATTTCTCATCTTATAGATGCTTTAATGGAAAAAACAGATGCACTAGAATACTTGATGAATAAGGCTAAAGGCTATAGTGAAGTATTAGAAAGAGCTCAGTTTTTTAAAGACAACGTTATTGAGGGGATGTCTTCCCTTAGAAGCGTAGCTGATGAACTTGAAACGATAGTTTCATCAGAATACTGGCCATTTCCAACATACGTAGACCTACTCTTCTACGTATAATCATATAGATACTCCAAAAAAGGCGTCCCACTACTCATAGGGCGCCTTTTGGATTAATTGATTTTTCTTAAGTAACATAATAGAGTCATCTTTGGTGAATTAATAAAGCTTTCATTAGTTTTTGAATATAAGTCACCTAGGAATATCTAATTCCTATCTTTATTATAGACGGATTATCATAAATAATTCAGTAACTAAGGTTACACAAAATAAATAATTTTGTGAATATTTTACAGATAATTTATGAATAATTTTATATGGCATGATATAACTACCATTTATATCACTAGTGAAAATAATGTAGTATTAGATTTAATAAAAAAATAAAGATAAGGAGGGAAATTTTGAAAAGTGTTCAATTATTAGGTTCAAAAAGTGAACAAATAGACCAGATGCTAAAGTTAGCAGGTTGGTATGAGGATAGAAATGTAGATATAACAGAATATTGGTATAAAAGATTATATGTTTGATGATGCTGAATATAAAGTATCATCTCAGGATTATCGATCTGTTCAAGCTCTTGCTAAAGGAGATTGTGTGATGGTGGGGCTCATTGGCTATTACTATCCTGCCAGAGTTTGGATGGATAAGAGTGGAAACTTCTATGCAACGCACGAGTATGATGAAAAAGTGTATAGATTCTCATCAATTTTTGCACTAATAGAGCATGAATTATCTCATATTGACATTAAAACTGTAGCAATACCAATAAAAAATAATTAAATTTTATTAATATATACAAATAGGTTGATTTTATTGAAAAATACCCTTAAAATAAGGTATTAGCAGAAGTATGCACATAAGCTATTGGATGAATATAACGTTTAGGAGGCAAAAGATTATGAAGTTTGGTTTTTTTGATGATGTAAACAAAGAATATGTTATTACAACCCCTAAAACTCCATATCCATGGATCAATTACTTAGGATGTGAAGCTTTTTTCTCTTTAGTATCAAATACTTCAGGAGGCTATTCTTTTTATAAGGATGCTAGATTAAGAAGGATCACAAGATATAGATACAATAGTATACCTCTTGATATTAATGGAAAATACTACTACATAAAAGATGGTAACGAATACTGGACACCAGGTTGGATGCCAGTAAAAAAAGATTTAGATAAATATGAATGCCGTCATGGTCTTGGTTATACACGGATTACAGGAGCTAAGAATGGGGTAGAAGTAAGTAATCTTATGTTTGTTCCAATAGGCTTTAATGGGGAAGTTCATAAATTAACTGTAAAAAACACATCAGATGCTCAAAAAGATATTACAATGTTCTCATTTGTTGAGTTTTGTTTATGGGAAGCAAATGATGATATGACAAACTTCCAAAGGAATTTAAGTATTGGTGAAGTTGAAGTTGAAGGGTCAGCTATTTACCATAAGACCGAATATAGAGAACGTAGAGATCACTTTGCATTTTCATGGGTAAATACAAAAACAGATGGTTTTGACACAGATAGAGATTCTTTTGTAGGTGCTTATAATGGTTTAGATACACCTGCAGTTGTAGCAAATGGCAAGGCAACAAATTCTGTTGCTAGTGGTTGGTCTCCTATTGCATCTCATCAAATTAATGTTTCACTTAAACCAGGAGAAGAGAAAACATATGTATTCCTTCTTGGTTATGTAGAAAATGAAGAAGATAAAAAATGGACAGCTCTTCATGTCATTAATAAAGAAAAAGCTTATGCAATGCAAGAAATGTTTAAAACACCAGAAGCAGTAGACAAAGCTTTTAAAGAATTAAATGCATATTGGAACAGTCTGCTTACTAAATATATCGTAACAAGCGATGATGACAAATTAAACCGCATGGTAAATATTTGGAATACATATCAATGTATGATTACCTTCAATATGTCAAGAAGTGCTTCTTACTTTGAATCAGGTATTGGCCGTGGTATGGGCTTTAGAGACTCAAACCAAGACCTTCTTGGATTTGTTCATCAAATACCAGAAAGAGCAAAAGAACGTATTTTAGATATTGCAGCAACACAATTTGAAGATGGAAGTGCTTATCATCAGTATCAACCATTAACTAAAAAAGGAAATGATGCAATCGGTTCAGGCTTTAATGATGACCCATTATGGCTTGTACTTGGTACAATAGCATATATCAAAGAAACTGGCGACTTAAGTATTCTTGATGAAGACGTACCATTTGATTGCAACAAAGATAATACAGCAAGCTTATTAGAGCATTTAAAACGTTCTTTCTACTATACAGTAAATAACTTAGGACCTCATAAACTGCCACTTATTGGTCGTGCAGACTGGAATGACTGCTTAAACCTTAACTGTTTCTCAAAAACACCAGGTGAATCTTTCCAAACATCAGGACCTTCTGAAGGACCAGTAGCAGAATCTGTATTTATAGCAGGTATGTTCGTAGGTATCGGAAAAGAATATGTTGAATTATTAAACCTCTTAGGAAAACAAGATGAAGCGAAAGAAGCACAAAGTCATATTGATGCAATGTATAAAGCAGTAGTTGAGCATGGTTACGATGGCGAGTGGTTCTTAAGAGCTTATGATGCTTATGGCAATAAAGTTGGAAGTAAAGAATGTGAAGAAGGACAAATCTTTATTGAACCACAAGGCTTCTGTGTAATGGCAGGTATTGGTGTAGAAGAAGGCTTAGCACAAAAAGCTTTAGATTCTGTTAAAGATAGACTAGATACAAAATATGGTATCGTGCTTCAAAATCCACCATATCAAACTTATTACTTAAACCTTGGAGAAATTTCTTCTTATCCACCAGGATACAAAGAAAATGCAGGTATCTTCTGCCACAATAACCCATGGATTGCAATAGCTGAAACAGTAATCGGTAGAGGAGATAGAGCATTTGAGATTTATTCAAGAATAGCTCCTGCTTACTTAGAAGAAATTAGTGAAGTTCATAAAATGGAACCCTATGTGTATGCTCAAATGATCGCAGGTAAAGATGCTGTAAGACACGGAGAAGCTAAAAACTCATGGCTTACAGGAACAGCTGCATGGAACTTTGTAACTGTAACTCAGTATATTTTAGGTATTAAACCAGAGCTTACAGGACTTAAAGTAGATCCATGTATTCCATCATCTTGGAAAGGCTTCACAGTTAAGAGATTCTATAGAAATGCTTACTACAACATTAAAGTAGTTAATGCATCTGGAGCTCAAAAAGGTGTAAAACAAGTTGTCGTTGATGGAAAAGCTATTGAAGGCAATATCTTACCAGTATTTAATGATGGAGCAGTTCACGAAGTAGAAGTTACAATGTAATTATAGAATCCACATAGAATAAATGATATTCTAAAGTGTGGAATCTATAATTAGAGTCACACCTAGGAATATCAAAAAATAGATAAAAGCTGCTATGCAACTTAATGATTAGTTAGTTGTGTAGCAGCTTTTATCTATCCTATATTTTACTTTCATAAATTTTTGTAATAATTTTATCCATTGGAAGTTCTTTGATGGATATATCTGAAAATGCACAGGTTTGTGTTAGTTTGCTAATAAAATCACCTATTGTGTTATGGGCAAGGTCAACTTCTAAAGTGTATTCAATATCTGATTTTTTCTTTATGATCCTTACATTTTCAATATTAATATCGTCAATAGGCTTAACAAGTGTCAGATGAACAATTTTTTTAGCACCGAGGTTAAGCTGCAATTCTTGGAGGGAATCATCAAAAACCTTCTGTCCATGATTGATGATAATGACCTTTTGTGCAAGCTGTTCCACATCTTCAAGGTCATGGGTTGTTAGAATAAAGGTGGTTCCTTGTTTATTCATCTCTTTTATAAAGGCTCTTATCCTCTTTTTAGCAATCACATCAAGACCTATTGTAGGTTCGTCAAGAAAAACGATTTTAGGCTTATGAAGCATAGCCATGATAAATTCACACTTCATACGTTCTCCTAAAGACAGAACCCTTGTTGGTTTGCTCACGATATCTTCTAGGTCAAATAAATCGGTTAAGTCATTTAAAGTCTTTTTAAAGTCACCATCTGAAATAGAATAAATAGCTTTATTTAGATGAAAGCTATCTATTGGGGGGATATCCCATATAAGCTGTGATTTTTGCCCAAACACAGCCCCCATATGATGAGCATAGGTAAGCCGATCTTTATAAGGCACATAGTCCATGACAGAAAGCTCACCACTTGTAGGATACAAGGTTCCAGTCAGCATTTTTATTGTAGTTGATTTGCCGGCACCATTGGGACCTAGAATGCCTGCAATATCACCTTCCTCAATGGTAAAGGAAACATCATGCACAGCATCAACAGTAACAGATTCACGCTTAAAGAAGCTTTTTACTGTTTCTAAAAAACTATTGCCACGTTTATAGGTTGTATAAGTTTTTGTTAAGTTACGCACTGTAATAATATCCATAAAATTTAATTACCCTCCTACCCCTTCGTATAGATGGATCATGTGTCTATAAAGTAAAATTCCAAAACCAGCAAATAGGATGCTTGGGATAATAGCTATGTACATGAATAGATCAGACCTTCCTAAAAGAGCAGCAGCAGGGAAATAACCGATCATAGCTACAGGAAGTATAAACGATGTAAGGTTTATAATGACTTTGGAGAAAATGCCTTGCGGATATTTTCCAAAGGTTGTTACACTATCAAAAATTTCAGGTAACCTTGAGTTGCCTACCCATTTAAATGAAGCAGCTGCCATAATCAGTGAAATACCCATCATAACAAAGACCCCTGATAAAAAGAAAAGTAAAAACTTAAGCCACATGACTAGAGAAATAGGGCCTATATTAGCGATTGAAAAGAGAAACATTATAGAGCCACCAAGGCATAGCCCAAGGCTATCAAGCCTAATGGTTGAAGCAATAATATAAAAAAGCGTATCTACTGGTTTAATGAGAACAGTCTCAAAATTTCCATGTACAATATAATCCATGGTTACCCAAATTAATCCTCGAAACAGTATGTTATTGATACCTGTTGACACTGTAAAAATTGACTGGATAAGGAGCACTTCATAAAGAGACCAGTTTGGGAAACTAGCACCTGAACCATAGATCAGTATGGTTACTAGTGGAAATAATATATTACTTACAAGGGTAATTAAGTTGCTAAGGAGAAAGTTAAGTCTGTAAGTCGTTTCTGTTGCAAAAGCAATTTTTAAGCATTCCTTATAAATGGTTATGTATCTTTTAATTTTATGAGGTTTTATTGTCTTATCAGTATTTTTCATATTAAGCACCTACCCCTGTAAATCTTTTCATGGAAGCACTATAGATAACTTCACAAAGCAGGGCTGTTAATAATACAGCAATTGCTTGGATGCCAACTATTTTTGGAATAGACATGGAGATGCCGCCAAGTGTATACTGACCTGTAAAGACCATGGTTGGCACATAGGCTACATACTGAAAAGGCAAAAAGAATAAGAGTTTTTGCAAAGACTCTGGGAAAAAGACCAAGGGAATTAATCCACCTGAGAAAATACTTTGCAAAAGAAGATAAACACTGCGAATCCCTTCTGATTGTACAAGCCAAAAAGCAGTCATTCCAATGATATAATTTAAATAAAAGTTCATAAGAAATGCAAGTGCTATAGAAAGTATCGACCAAAAATAGCTTGCAGGTCTCATATTAATTTTAAAAACAAATATAAAAATACATAGGCATGGCAAAAACTCAAAGAAAAAGCCTAAAATACGATGACCTATCTTTTGAGATAAAGCAAAGAAAGGGTGATGTATGGGCCTAAGAGCAAAGGTTAAAAACTTTCCTGTTCTTATAAGCATTTGAAGGTTCCAGTCAGCAAAATCCATCGTTAAATAACCAATGAGTGCTGTAACACCAAAGTAAGTTAGCACCTCAGAAAGTGACATGCCATTAAGCCCTGCATTTCCAGCGTAGACAGCATGCCAAATAAAATACTGAACTATGAAATAAACAGGTCCCACAAAGATGGAGACCATAGAATGTGTTCTATAGGCACTCCATTCCTTATAGGTTACTAAGGCTACAGCTTTTGCGACTTCATATTTATGGGTTAAATAACGTATCATTTGAGCCCTGACCACATGATTGCAGATGCATGATAGAGAGAACGTATTCTCCAAATGTTATCCACATAAGGGACAAACCATGCTGCAACAAGTTTTTCAGTTGGATCTATAATTAAGGAGCAACCTCCTGCACCTTCATGGAAAAAGGTTCCCTTAGTATAAAGAGAAGCTAAGTTGCATCTAAGATCAGGACCTAACCCATATTCTCTTGATACACCACCTGAACCCCAGCAGTAATCTCTTATATCAGGGGTTGTATGTAAAGCAGTCATTTTTTCAATTGCCTTTCTTCCTAAAACTCTTTTGCCATTATATACGCCATTGTGAAGCAGCATTGTTCCAAATTTACATAAATCAAGAACAGTTGAACTTAGTCCCCAGCCTGTCATAGGTATCTTATCCCAAATACCAGTATATATTGGTTCACCAGAAATAAAGGCATTAACTTCTCTTTCTATCTCCTTGGTTGATGTGAGAAAGTTCTTAGCTTGCACTGGAGTAGGATTATATGTAGTATCTGTCATTTCACAAGGGTTTACGATGTTTTCAATGATATAATCATTTGAAAATACACCACTGACTCTAGTGATAATTTCACCAAGTATCATGTAACCAAAAGTGCAGTATGCCCATTCCTTGCCAGGTTCATTTCTCATACCTGCCTCAAGACCAGCTACAATCCAGTTATCGATTTTCTCATGATCAAGACGATGCCACAGTGGCTTTACATACTTATTTTCAAAACATCCAGCATCTGCAGCCATGCCAGAGGTATGTGAAAGAAGGTGGGCAATATTAATTTTATCAAAAGGAGGTTCTTTAAATTCATCAATAATTTCGCCCACCAGTTGATCAAGACGTAGTTTACCATCTTCTACAAGCTTAAATATCGCAGTGGCACAAACTAATTTTGTAATAGAAGCTATCTCACCCATAGTATCTGGTTTTAGTGGCCTGTTATCATCTTCCCGATAGGAAAGCTTTCCAACAGCATTATGGGCGAATACTTTTCCATCTCTAGAAAGACAGTAACTGGCTCCTTGGATTTCTTTTTCCTTGACGAGAGTTTCAAAGTGATGATTAAGCACGTCTAATCTTTCTGAATAGTAATCCACTTCTTCAGGTGAAAATGGTACTTCGTAACGTATCATAATGACTCCTCCTATGTCGAATATATTGTAGACACTTAAACACATATTTTTAATGTTAAATATAGTTTAAGAATTAAGTTTATTCAAATGAGTGTATCACAGTGAATTCAATAAATCAATAGTGTCTAAAACATAAATTATAAAGTGAATTTTTAGGAGTTTTGTAGCTAAAGGTTTAAGGTAATAATTGCCTTAATATATTGTTATGAACAAGTTTAATTTTTTAATTAATTCTGCTATAATGTGGTTAATATCAATAAATTAAGGTGGGACACATGATAAAGAAAGCAATAATCATAGTAGGTTTATTTATGATACTTCTAAGTGTAGGTGTTGTTTTTAGTTATGCTCAAGAAGAGCAGCCATTTCGAATAAACCTATTAGCACGAGAGGCTAAACCAACTATAGGTTATGGTTTGATAGTAGAAGAGAATGATACGAGCACAAAAGATCATTACTACATAAGTTTAGACATATCTAAGGAGACAAGTTTAAGTGAGTCACTAAGTAAGCGTATTGAAGAAAATAAAGACAAAAGCATTCAGCTCATACGAACAATTGATGAAGGTAAGACTATCGATCAAAATGTCAAAGAAATAGTAGCCATCATAGGCAGCTTACCAAGTCAAAACCAGCAGATAACATTTTCGCTTATTCCAACAGAAGCTGTGACACAGGAGACTTATAGCAGTACCTATAGCAAGGTAAAAGATAAACTAAAAGCTGAAGGGCAAGGCAAGATAAATTTAGTGTGGTACCCAAAAAATAAAGAAAGTATCCTTAGTGCACCAACAGGTGTTAGTTTAGTTGGCACTGTTGTGAGAACACCAAAAGACATGGAGATACTTGATGCCTTATATAAGAAATTTCCTGAAAAATCTATAGTAGTTAATGAATATATAGCAGATGCCTACAAGGGGGATATAAAAAACGGAATTGATGTGATTAACCAGCTGTATTATACTGTAGCCTGTGAATATCCCCAAATACGAATCATCTATAATACAAATACAGAAATGAAAACTGAGGAAAAATATCAAAAGAACTATGGAGAGCTTTTAAAAGAACCATGGCTTACAACCTTAAAACTTGATGAATCGGTTAGCAGAGTAAGTGCTTATACAGAGCTAGGAGACAATGCCCAGCTTGTGGGAAAGGTATCTATTATTTTAGAGACACAGCCACATGAGCAGATTGGATATGTAGAATATAAATGGAATAATGCACAAATTGCTCAGAAAATTAACAAACCTTTCTTACTTACAATAAATACGAGTGAGCTACATAATGGCACCAATAGATTAGCAGTTATTCGCTATGATAGTAACGGCGTTATCATAGATAAACGAAAGGTAGACGTGAAGGTTCATAATACCAATATTCCTAGAAGGGCAATAAGAAGAGGGACACAATATCATATATCTCAAAAGACAACTTACAAGAGACCCTATATACCTGTTTTGATGTATCATAAGTTTGATTATATTGTAAGTCCAAATGACAAAAGTATGTTTGTAAGTGAAAGTATGTTTGAGGATCAAATGAAAGAACTGTTAAGTGCAGGGTATACACCAATTACTTTTTATGACCTTAAGCGTTATCTAGATGGAGATGGTGGGCTTCCACCAAAACCTTTTATTATTACAGCAGATGATGGCTATATGAACAATTATACGATAGCCTATCCTATTTTAAAAAAGTATAATGCACAAGCTACATTTTTTATCACAACAGAGTTTATAGGAACAAAGACAGTTTCTGATCACTTCTCATGGGAACAAGCTAGAGAGATGGAAGAAAGTGGACTTATTGATATTCAAAGCCATACACATTCCCATGCTCTTTTAAATCAGTTAAGTGACCAAGAGGTAACCTATCAGGTATCTATGTCCTTTGGTCTTATTGAACAAAACTTAGGCAAAAGAGATGTAAAAGTATTTTCTTATCCTGAATTTAGAGATAGTCTTAAGACCAGAAAATTGGTTAAAGACGTAGGCGTGCAATTACAAGTAACTGATTTAGCAAATTGGAGATCTAAAACAACTTATGACAATGTGCAAAGAATTCATGTGACAAATGATCTAAGTGGGAAACAACTTGTTACAAAGATAAAACAGCTTACAGAGTAGTAAGGAGAAGCTGCGGTAAATGAAAATTTATAGACTTCATTTTGAATTAAAAAGCTCTTTCTTGATTAGAATGATGGTTCGTTCTAGTTGGGAAGGAGCTGTTTTCTACACACCTAATAAATATTTTAGGAGGGAACTAATGAAAAATAATCTAATGAAAAAAGCAGGATTTATTTTATTAATACTTGTGTTATTGCCATATTCTTTATTTGCACATAGTGGCAGAACAGATAGCAAAGGAGGCCATAAAGATAATAAAAATCAGAGTGGCTTAGGCTCATATCATTATCACTGTGGTGGAAACCCGCCGCATTTACATACTAATGGCGTGTGTCCTTATAAAAGTGTAGGGTCAAGTGTAAGCAGTTCATCCACAGCATCAAAAAGCACGAATACCCAAACAAATAAGAAAAAATATGAAGATATCTTAGTAAGTTTTAAGTTTGATGAGTTCTACATAGACATTCATGGAATATCAGAGAATGGAGTAAATTTAGTGGAACTTAGACCTTTATGTGAAAACTTAAATATAGATGTGGCATGGGATCCAGCAAATTCTAAGATAACTTGTACTAAAGAAGATAAAATAGTAACGTTAACTATTGGTTCAAAGAATGTTACAATTAACAATGAAAATATAGTATTGCAAGTGGCACCTAAAATAGTTGACGGAAGAACACTAATTCCTGCTCGTTTTATTGCAGAGGCGATTGGAAAAACAGTAACGTATGATAATTCGGATGGGGTTATTGAGATTAAATAATTGTAAACATAAACTTATAACATTTTTTATTGATGAAGCATAGAAAGTGATTTGTAAATAGCTCTTTCTTGATTAGGATGATGGATTGATAATTCTAATTAGGAAGGAGCTTTTTTTGTAAAGTTTCAAGTGGGAAAATTACAGAAATATATACATTTTAAATAAATAAATAGGCAGTTTATAAAAATTTATGTAGCAATTTAAATTAAAACATTGGAAAAAGCATAAAAATAGTGTATAATATTAACAATTGTTGAATAATTATGTTTATTTTATATTATATTGCCTACAAGGTGTAGATTTAGAAAATGAAATTGGATGGTATATGATTAGATATCTATAAAGGAGAAAAGCCATGGAAGATACTAATATTGAGTATTATGCTAGATCAGAAAATAGTAAAGGGGAAAAGGAAACAGTATCTTTTCATTTACAAAGAGTATCAAAACTAGCTGCAATTTATGCAAAAATTTTTTTTTGTGAACAAGAAGCAAAGATAGCAGGAATGTATCATGATTTTGGTAAGTATTCGGATGACTTTCAAGGTGTACTAAAAAAAGAAGTAAAAGGCATAAATCATGCTATTCCAGGGGCTATTGCTCAGTTGTTAAAATTTGGGGATAAAGGACTTCTTATAGCAGGAATTATTATGGGACATCACTATGGATTAACTATTGGAGATAAAAGAGAAATAAAAAATTTATTAGGAAAATATTATAAGGGAGAAGAAAGCTATGATAAAGAGGGGAAGAAGGTATCATTGTTGGGAAAAGAGGCCTACAATAAAGCAAGGAGTGTATTTGAAGCAGAAAATCCACAATTAGAAGAACTTAATTCATCACCCAACTTTTATAGTTCTAATGATCCAAACCTAGTCCAGATGCTCTATATGAGAATGCTATTTTCATGTTTAGTGGATGCAGATTATACATCTGCGGCTGAGCATTTTGATAAAGATATTTATGAAAAGAGTGACAATAAAAACATTGATTTCAATACCATCTTAGAGAGCTTATTAAATTATAAAAAGGAGGTTAGCCAAAAGTCTACATCAGCAAAATCAATAAACTTAATAAGAGAAGAGTTATTTAAAAATTGTGTTGATGAGGCAAAAAATTTAAGGGGGTTATTTACATTAACAGCACCGACAGGAACTGGGAAAACATTAGCACTTTTTGCATTTGCATTAAGACATGCTATAGAAAATAATCTAAGTCGAATAATCATTGTATTACCCTACTTATCTATTATTGAGCAAAATGCAAAAATCTATAAAGAGATTGCTGGAGAACATAATGTATTGGAAGATCATAGCCAAACAAAATATAGTGAAGACTTAAAGTTGTTAAGCCAAAAGTGGAGTATGCCTATTATTATTACAACATCTGTAAAGTTTTTTGAAAGTTTATTTGCAAATCAGCCGACAGAATGTAGAAAATTACATAATATAGCAAATTCAGTTATTGTATTTGATGAAGCACAAAGCTTACCTGTTGAGCTAGCAAAAGTGACTACAGATGCAATCAATGAACTTTGTGAAAGGTATCAATCCAGCGTAGTATTTTCTACTGCCACACAACCCAATTTTAAATTCATTAAAGGTAGCAAGTGGCAACCAAAAGAGATAGTGAAAGATGTAAATAGATTATTTAATAGTACGAAAAGGGTAAATGTTATTTGGAATAATAAAGAAAGAGTAAAGTTTGAGAATATAGCAAAGGAAATGGCAAAAAGGAGTAGTTCTTGTGCAATCGTAAATTTAAAGAAGCATGCAAAGATGCTTTGGGAACTACTATATAATTATGTTGAAGATAGGGATGGACTTTTCCATATATCTACTAGTATGTGTCCACAACATCGTTTAGATGTTATTAATGAGATAAAAGAACGGCAGAAGCAAGATAAATCCTGTCAACTTGTATCAACACAGTGTATTGAAGCAGGAGTTGATTTAGACTTTAAGATTATGTTTAGAAGCCTGGCTCCACTAGATAGTATTATTCAAGCTGCAGGAAGATGTAACAGAAATGGTATAGGAAATCAAATGGGGGAAGTAATAGTTTTTGAGCCTAATATAGAAGGTAGCTTATATCCACAAAGTCAATATTACGAAAAATCAGCAAATAAGGTAAAAATTATGTTAAGCAGAAAGGAAATAGATATTTATTCACCAGAAGATATAAAAGAATATTATCAAATGTTCTTTTCAGACTGTGGTAATTTAAAGCAAAAACTTGTAGATGCAATAGAGAAATTAGATTTCGAAGATACAGCTAAATATTATAAGCTTATCAATACAAATACAATAAACATAATTGTTCCTTATAAGAATAATATAGAGCTTTATAACAATATAAAAGAGGAGGCATTAAAAAATGGAATAAGTAATGAATTATTTACAAAAGCAAGCCCTATTACAGTAAGCATATTTACAGACACAGATAAGAAATATAAAGATGTATGTGAGCCTCTATATTATATGAGAAGAGGGCAACAAGAGGCACATCCTAGTAACTGGTATTTACTTCTAGAAGGAACAGCTTATCATGACAAATTAGGATTTAATTTATCAGGGATTGAACTAAATAATATTATTTAATGAAGGTAGGTGAGATTTTGAGTATTGTATTAGATATTTGGGGAGATTTTGCATGTTTTACACGTAGTGAGGCAAAGGTTGAAAGGTTGACTTATCCTGTTCCAACTCCTTCTGCCATAAGAGGGATATTAGATGCCATTTATTCAAAACCTATAGAGTTTTACTGGCAAGTAGAAAAGATTGAGGTAATTAACCCTATACGGTATATTTCCTTTAAAAGAAATGAAGTGAAAAATGCTATAAGTGCTGACTTTAAACCTAAAGTAATATTATCTGATGATACTGATAAAACAAATGGACAACGTACACAGCGTCAGACTGTAGTACTTAAAAATGTATATTATAGAATTACGGCATCAATTATAAAACGTGAAACCTTCAATGGAAATATTAAATCACTATATGACCAGGCAGAGAGGAGAATACAAAGTGGTAAATGCTATTATCAACCATATTTAGGGTGTAGGGAATTTATATGCTATTTTGAAAAAGCATCGAAAGAAGTTATGCCTATTAATGAAACAATAGATTTAGGGTTTATGTTATATGACGTTTTTAACTTAGGTCATATAAATCACAAAGAAGATACTAAACCTTATATATCTTTGTTTAAAGCAAAATTAGAAAAAGGAATCATGGATATACCACCATTCCATTCTGACCGAGTACTTAAGCCTTCAGGAGGTGATAGTTTTGCTCAATGAACTATATAATTACGCTAACCAAAACAATCTTTTGAGCATGCCAGGATTTAAAAATAAAAGAATAAAGGCATATATTCTATTAACAAGAGGAGGAGAATTCTTAGGATTTGATCCGGGAGATGATGATGAAATTCTTTGTCCAGACTTTGGAA
>JAEYPM010000109.1 GCA_023410675.1 Bacillota bacterium
ATACGATACCTCCTATGATTTTATTGTTTTGCGATTGCCAGTCGCTATCATTCTATCATAGGAGATATTTTTTGTTCAGAGCTAAAGCCATTTTGCCCACTGGCATAGCCAGTGGTTATCTAAGCAAGATGAAAAAAAGAAGGTATATAGTTAACCTTCTTTTTTATACTCAAAGTACATACTTTTAAATAGTTGTCATATTGGCTTTTAGATTTAAAATATAGTCATAGGCCTCTTTTAAGCCAACCCCTGTTTCTTTTCGATAATACTTTATGGCTTTTGTTTTGTGCCCTTCAGCAATTAATTTTCTTAATATATCATCTATATCTGTAAGTGCTACAACGTTCTTATCCTTCTTTGTGCTTGCTTTATAAATAGTTATAGTAAGAACGATAAATAATATGCTTATGATAAAGTACAAAAGAGAATCTAAAAGTCTATGATCTATAGCATTTATTACTCCTACACTAATAAAACATAGAGATGCTAAGATATAAAATATTCCAGCTTTTGATTTCATATCAAACAACCTCCTAACATTATTCCTGCTAAGTATTTATAAAATACCTCAGGCTATATGCATAATATAATCTATTCTAAATATATTGTCAATTTATTTTCTATACCCTTCTATCTTTAGTATAGACCTATTAATTATATGTTGCCATCAACTGTTTACATTTTTTCTTATTATGCTATCATGATATTAAATTAAAATGTACAATAATCGTTCTATTATAATAACCTTTAAGGAGAAAATTTATGCTATTATTAATATTATTATGTATTGCCATAATCCTTTTTGTCTGTTTGCTCATATCCATTCATCATCGCATTACACGTGCATCTCTGTCTGTTTCTGAAGCACTTGCTCATATTAATATTGCCCTTGAAAAACGTTATGAGCTTATTCCAAATATCATTAAAATAGCTAAAAAACATAATCTATGTGAGCTTTCTACTATAGAAGAACTCACCAAGCTAAGGCAACAAGCTCTTGATGCTTCTTCATTTGAAGAAATCGTAGAAACAAATGCCTTGTTAGCCACCCAACTTAGCACATTGCTTACTATAGCAAATGCATCACCTAAGTTAAAAACTGATGCTTATGTTAATGATCTTGAAGATGCACTACACAAGATTGAAGAAGAACTATCTCATGCTCAAACCCAGCATAATGACTACGTCAATAAATACAATCGACTCGTAACTATATTTCCAAATGCTATCATTGCTCATTTTATGGGAGCAAAAAAAAGAAAGTTCTTTGAGTAAGCCTTTATCAATTGGCTAGGTTCGTTTTAGTTCTTCTCGGCAATCAAAATATAGGACAATGGTATTCCTTTGTTGTTGAGTTGAACAAAACTTCCAGAAATGTCATAATCAAACTCACTTAATTTCTTTATATACATACCGTTTAACCTTATTGCATTAAATATATGTGAAAATGTGTGTGAATAGCTGTAAAATGTCTTTGATTCATAAGGTTCACCAGTCATATACCCCATTCCGCTATTTTCAACCCAAGGTTCCTGCTGAAAATATGAATTCACTAGTCTTTCTGGAATATTTTCATTATAATTTTCTTCTCCATACATGCCTAACATATTGGTTACTGGATGCATTTCGTTTATCATCAAGTGTCCACCCTGTTTTAAGCACAAGGATACTTTTTGGAAAAACTCAGAAAGATCCTTAAACCATGTTAATGCTCCGATAGTGATAAATATATAATCAAATTGATTATGAAACTGCTCATCAATTTTAAGAATATCTGTGGCAATAAATGTGCAGTTTGCTCCTATCTCCTTTGCCGTATTATTAGCAAAGGAAACCATATTTTCAGCAATATCAAAACCAAATCCACGAGAAGCACCAAATTTCATAATAGATAATAATTCCCTTCCATTATTACAACAAAACTGTGCTATCGTTTTATTAGAAAAATCATAGTTATTTAGCTCCTCAGCTAATACCCTTTCAATAAAAGGAATCTCCTCATTTTTTAGTCGCTCAATAATATCTTCGCCCCAACCTTCACGGCGATGTTCAAAAGCTTCTTCCCAAGCTTCTTTATTACTATTAATATAATCCATATGTTTTCCTCCTAAGTCATTTCTCATATGAAGATTTACCCTATTAAAACTGCCACAAATGGCTGGTAAATCCTATATTTTCTTCTAAATTCTAAATTATTATTTTGCTGATTTATTCTAACTATAATTTATAAAGTTCTTAATAAAAATTAATCTTGAAAACAATTCCCCCTAACTTTTGCTATAAATAATATAATGACGTGAATCACTTTGACAATTGATATATATACGTAATGATTTCCGAACCGTCTGCTGTATTATCAACATACTAAGCTATCCATAGGCAATCTGCCATAAGCTCATTAATATAATTCTTAATAGAAGATGATAAGGGCGATAAATAGCTTACTTCTTTAAAAACATATGTACCGAAAAATTGCTTACTATTATTACTACAACCAGATAAAATTATTAATAGTAATAGGAAAATAACTGCCCTTTTCATATATCACTCCCTCATATAAAAGAATTAGGCTTATGTTTTGATGCATTCGTATTAAGCCATATTCTGCTTGTAAAATGTTCGCCACTCATGTGTTTCAAGGTCTGCAAGCCTAGTAGGCACAGGAATGTGGCTATCTTTTTGAACAAGCGTATTTATTATTTCTGTTGCAGTATCTAAATCAATATAATTTCCAACAGATACAAAAACAGGCTTTACATCTTTATGAGTTCTAAGAACCCTGCCATATACTTCATCATTTATAACTATATCTGTATAAGCACCTTCAACATTTTCTGGCATGATATAATTTGCTTTATCAATTTTATAATAATTCTTGGCAACACCAATCGTTGGCTTTTTTAAGTATAAAGAGGCATGGGTTGCAATCCCCATATGCCTTGGGTGCAAATACCCATTTCCATCAAATACATATAAATTTGGTATCTTGCTTAGCTTATTTACTGTTTCTATAACAAGAGGTAGTTCTCTAAAGGTAAGGCATCCTGGAATATAGGGAAATTTAATTTGACCTACCGTATGCACCTTTTCTAAAACTTCTTTTGTGTTATAGTCTATAACGACTATACAGCAAACGCCATATTCCTTATCTTCTTCTTTCCAATAGGCTAAATCAACCCCTGCAACCCTTTGTATCCTGTTACAGTCTAAATGATTCTTTAAATCAATATAGCGTATTAATTCCTCTTGAGTTTCTATTGCCTTCGCTTCGTTTTGTATATTCTCAAACATATTTTCCACTTCCTTATTTCGTCCATTATCTAATTAGAGCTCAGATACACATCAAAATAGTGACCATTTAATAATCTCTCGTTATAAATCAGCCACTTAAGTAAGAATAAACATTAACTATTAATTATGAATTGTCATAACAAGGCTAAACAGTTCATCTTCTCCATCTTCTTTTAAAATATTCATTGGCACTTTGTTATCAAATGCAGGGATTTTTGTATAAAACCACTTGATCATTTCTTCTGTATCATAGGAAATACATCTACAGGCACAAGACCATATTAAATCCGATAATCCTTCAATAGGTGACTCCACCAAACACTTGTCCTCTATTAAGATATCTTCTACTTCCTCTTTCCATTGTTTAATATAATCATCCATACTGCTAAACCCCTTTTATCTTAATAGTAACTTTTGACAGCTATTTAGTCAAATAATTTAGTCTTGAAGCAAGTCAGTTACCACCAGCTTAGCTGGTGGCTTGATTAAACCCTATAAGGGCATAATACTGGCAGTGCTACTCGCACCCTGAAAAATCTGCCAATCGCAAAACTTTTTCAGCGGCCACCCTCATCGGGT
>JAEYPM010000054.1 GCA_023410675.1 Bacillota bacterium
GTTAATTTCAATATCTGTTATGAATTTATATGTCATTTTTATCACCCAGTAAAACTATAAAATCCTTGCTCCTTTTTGTACATAGTTATTTTTGCATTTTTGTACTATCTTATTTTAGCATTTATACCAAATAATAAATGAAATGATGTCTTACTTTATTGTGCGAAAATATAAGAAAGGGCAACTTTTTGCGGAAATAGATAGAGTGAGTAACAAGATAGGATTTATCATTGATGGTTTATTTTATATGAATGTCTTCAAGGGGATGGTACAGTTTTTACAAAGACATTTATTAGAAAAAAATCTTTTTTACTCGCTACATATGATCCATTAAAAAAGAGCACTGTCAATCTACAGTCAATTAAGGATTCTCTTGTTCTTGAAGCATTATATTCAGATATATTAGTCTTATATAAGAAGTATCCAGAAATAAACATACTTAGCCAAAATAGAATAGTAAAAGAAATAGAGACAATCAGCCAAAGAATGGTACAGTATGCTACAGTAACAGCTAAAGAACGATACATAATGTTCAAAGAAGAGTATGCTGATATTGAAGAGGAAATTCCTCAATACATTATTGCTTCTTATTTAGGAATTACGCCAACCCAGCTCAGTAGAATTAAAAAAAATTGATTTGTATGATTAATCAACATATGTAAAGGAAATGAACACATTTTGGTAGTATAATTCACCTTATTATATATAAGGAGGATGAGTATGAAAGAAAATAATAGTTCTATTCAAGACCAAATGTTTCAAAAAATAGTAATGCTGAATCGATATCATACAAAGGACAAGGTCGATCTATTGTATGCACTAAAGAAACGTTATGGCGAAGAAGTATTTCAGATTGTTGAGAAAGTAGAGTGTGAGAAGGCTATTATGGAATGGCAACATCACGCAAAGCAAAATGCGGATACTTCCATAGAATCACTCATATGTTTATTATGGGAGCCGCTTAAAGAAAAGGGATTTGAGTTTACCTCTGAAGTTAAGGGGAATGGAATACAGATGAAATGTACTCGATGCCCTATATATGAAATGGCAAAAGAGATGAAGGCTACTGACTTAATGTATTACCACACCTGCAGTACAGATGAATGTATTGCTTCAGCATTTAATCCACAGATTGGATTTAAGAGAACTAAAACACTCATGCAAGGAGACGATTATTGCGATCATTATTATTATATGAAGTAAATAGTCCTCTAAATACATTCAAATAGCAACTTATATTAAGAGTGCTACTAACTAAGAAGATAATTTTCTTAATGAGTAGCACTTTTTTTAAATTATTTGAAATATTACGGCGTACAATGTAATATTATGTTATAAAGTGAATTTTAATTGATTATGGTTTTTCTAGAAATTATTAATAAGGTGTGTGCTAAAAAAGAGTAGGAAATATATACATTAAAGGGAGGACTATTGAAATGATCAAGACAAAGAGATTATATATTGTGCCTCTATCGGATAAAGAAATGAGTGACATTATTAATAAAGAATCCTGATCAGCGTATTTGGTATGCACTATGGGCATTACAACTAAATGATGGAACTAGAAGCATTGTTGGAGATTTGTCGTTCAAAGGACTTAATAATAATGGAATAATATTGCTTCACAAAGGGTACTTGAAAAAGCAGGTTTTATTCCAAAGGGAGTTATGGGGGTCGAAGGACCAAGATACATCTGGAGAAATAGATAAATTGAGTTTTCCTTGAAAAGTTTTCAAGTATTTTGAGTATAGTTATAGCAAATACAATATGAAAGGAGAAAATATAAATGAGTAAATATGAACAGGTGATGAAAATCTTAGAGAAGAAGCTTGGAAATAATAAAGAGGAAGTCATTGCACTTGCAACAATATCATTATCTTCAAGTGCTACAGGTAATCCTCGCCCTGCAGTGCGTATGGTTTGTGCCTATTATGAAAATGGCATGTTTTATGTTTCAACGAATGCAACAAAAAGTAAAGTACTAGAAGTTACACAAAACAATGAGGTGGCTATCTGTGGTTTAGATTGGTACACTTTTAAGGGCAGAGCTGAAAACCTTGGTTGGATCAAAGATGAGAAGAATGCAGAAATTAGGTCTAAATTCAAGACGATCTTTAACTGGTTTGATGAAGTTGGCAATGAAGATGATCCAAATTCAATTGCTTTGTGTATCACGCTTACAGAAGGCGTGATTATTGACAACGCAGAAAAAGATGGTGAAACACGATATGAGATTGATTTCGTGAATAAAACAGTAAGGTAAATATAATAAATGTGGCATAATAAAAAAGGTTAACTACTGATAATTTAATCAGTAATTAACCTTTTTTTCTGGTTATATTGAATATTATCATCTAGAGATATGTATTTTCATATGAGAGATAATGTAGGTTACTTTGCCCATTTTTGTAAAAAGTACTATCATTTAATATTATTAGAATAAGTAGTAATATAAAAAATGGTTTTAATTGTATTTGTAATTCATATAATATTTGAAAAATGTGGCATATACTCGAGGATATGGTAATATAGTAAAAACCTTTATGAATTATTTAGAAGGAAGTCATGGCATGAGAGACTCATTTTGTAATGAAGTTTGTTTGTAAAAATGATAGTATTTATAACTAAGAAAATTCTAAAAAGAAAGTTAAGTATTATGGAAGAGTATAGAATTAACTTATTATATGAGGAGAATGGTGATGGAAGAAAATCTTTATCTTATGAAACAAGATGGGCTGTATGGCTATATTAACAGGCAGGGTGAGTATGTAATAGAACCACAATATAAACAGGCTAAAAATTTTTGTGAGGGTCTTGCTTTCGTAAGAACAGTTGATGACAAATTTGCATACATTAATGGTGCAAATGATATCGTTTTACCTGTTGAAAGTCGGTTTTATTCTAGCTTTAGTAATGGAATGGCTCGATTTAGAAAGATTAATGGTAACAAATGTGGTTTTATTAATAAAAAAGGAGAAGTTGTGATTAAGCCAAAATTTGATCATGTTATTCACCACTTTGATGAAGATGGATATTCAATCGTTGAAGTGGAGGGCAAATGGCATGTTATTGACAAAGGTGGAAATTTTGTTTTTAAGGAATCGTTTGATGCGATGTCTCCTTTTCATGAAGGATTAGCTACAGTGAGAAAGAATGATAAGGCAGGGTTTATCAATAAAAATGGTGAACTAGTTATTGAATATAAGTTTGATTCTGCCAGCTCGTTTTCAGAAGGATTGGCTGTTGCATCTATTGAAAAAAGGATTTTTGGATACATTGATAAATCAGGTGACTTTGTTATTGAACAAAAATATATTAATTGTTTTGATTTTAAGGAAGGAGTTGCTGCCTTTAAAGTTAAAACTGAGGGTAAATGGGGATTTATTAATAAGAATGGAAAACAGATATTTAAGAAGAAATTTTATTCTGTTCAGGACTTTTCGGAAGGTTTAGCTGCTGTTGAATCAAATGTTGGATGGGGATACATTGATAAGGACGGAAATACTATCATTGATTTTGTTTTCCATGCAGCTGATGATTTTAATAATGGTATTGCACAAATAAATTACAATGGTGAATGGGGATATATTAACAAAAGCGGGGCGTTTATATATAGGCCTAAAGGATTTGACTTATGGTAAAATGTCTACGTTCAAAAAATTGAGCTAAGATCTAAGCTACCATGATCTAGGAATACTTGGAATACAGGAAAGAGGTAAAATGATATGAATAAGAGTACAAGAATAATCAGTAATATAGTATACGGAATAGGTGTGGTAGTTGTTATCAGTCTTGCCTGTGTCACACTTTTCGGGTCAACTCAAATGATAAACCCTGATGCGATGATCCCTTTTACATTGAAAGAGCAAGCGTTTATATGGCTTTCCTTTGGGACAATACCTATGCTACTAGCGTCCATGGCAGTGTATAAGTTTAATGCAATAAAAAATAGTACATATAAAAAGAGATATTGCTTTCTTATCTTCTTGCCAAGCTTTATTTGTGGTGCTTGCGTGCTATTCATACTTGGGGTTCTGATTGCTGGAATAGTGAACAGCTTTCTGCTACATTAAGCAAATTTAGATACTGGGTCGGCATTCACAAATAATATGAAAGGGTTGAAAGTATGACCAAAGCACAATTTAAAGAAGCTTTTAAGCGAGGACTTGGAAGTGCATATTTGGAGCTGAAAAATTGTAATAATCTTGAAGAATATAAAGAAATTGTTTTATGGTGCTGCCTTCATAATACTTGTTATGATATGCAATGCGAGGGAAGTAGAGGGATTTATTTATATAATGCTATTAGTCTCTATGAGGATAAAAGTTATTTTGAAGATGCCATTATTAATCATTTTGAAAAAGTCAATTTGGATACATGGCTATTTGAGCAATTTTGTGATCTTTTATTTCAATTTGCTATGGATGGTAGTCAGCATGCAAGAGAAGCATTGTACAAAAAATATGATGCACTTTTTACGATACTTTCTAAAAAACGTAAAATAGGTTCAATCTGTTTAGAACGAGATAGATTTGAATGGCTTTGTATTTGGTTAACATCCCTTGATGGATTTAGTGCTTATAAAAGAATTGTTGAGCAAATAGGCAAATTTTATATTGACGCTAACAATCCTAATTTAATCTTCATGGATTGGTTCTATTCTAATGCACAAAGTAAATTTGGGAAAAAACGAATTGATAATTATATGCGTAACAATGCTGAGAAGAACAAATCAGTTGCAGCTTTTTTGAATCAAATAGAAAGCATTGGTATGAACAAATCACAAGTCATTACTCAGCCATCACTTAAGGAGCTACTTGAAGCTTGTTATGAACAATCAGGATATCGTGCTCTAGGCGTTGCACTGCGTTTTTCGAGAACTGCATCATTAGAAGAACTAAATGAACTAGCAGGGATTGCAGTAACTGAAACAAACCCAGAAATTAAAAGAAAATTATTGTGGACCTTTCGAAAAAGACCATTCCCATTAGAGGAGCATTATATTTTTGAACTTGCAGAAAGCGAGAATGAATCAATTCGTGATATTGCATTCGAGATGATGAAGTACTTACCTTTTGATAGGATTCATGATTATGCATTATCACTCATTAGAGAAAGAAAAGAATTAGCAAATTCTTTAAGTCTCTTATGTCAATGCTATCAGCCTGAAGATGAAATGTTGCTTGTTGATGCTGTTAAGCGGCTTTCTGTTTCATATAATAATACAGGATGGCACTCAGTGTATATGGATATAGAAGATTTGCTTAATAAGCGTTCATGTAAGCTTAAGACAGATTTATTCATATATATGTATAAGAAAACCCTTTGTTCATCATGTCGCTCAAGACTTGTACAAGCCATGTATAAACGGAAAATATTTCCTGTAGAAGTGCTTAAAGAATGCCTTTATGACAGTTATGATGATACAAGAAAGTTTGCTGAAAGCAAATTAAAGAAAGCTTGATAAGCAATAAGCTTCTAATTGAAATAAAAAGGTAGATTGTAAAATCAAATTGAACAAGTAAATAAAAAAAGACCCATGACTAATCTTTTGGTAGAATTAAGTTACCACACAAAATTTTTCCAAAGGAGATTCTAATCATGGATCATAATTATTCTACCATTAACACACCTAATCGCGAAAGAGGTAAACATCTTAAATTTGAGGATCGAGTTACCATCAAGGTTTGTCGTAAGTTAGGTCTTGCTTTAAGACCAATAGCTGAACTTCTTAATTGCTCACCTTCAACAGTATCCTATGAACTTAGACGTGGTACAGGAGAACGAAATGGTTCTGTTGGTAGAAAGCCTGAATATTCGCCTAAAAGGGGCCAAAGGACTTACGAGCAGAACCGTTCCCTCTGTCACAAAGAAAGCATAGTTTGTTCTGATAATCCATTTATTCTATGGGTTATTGATTGCGTTCGTACTAAGAAGTGGTCTCTAGATGCCTGTGTTGGATATGCTAAGAAACATAAGCTATTTGCTGATGAATATATGGTTTGCAGCAAAACACTTTATAACGCTGTTTGGAAAGGTATAATCCTCAGTCCATTTGAGCTTCCAGAAGCTTTAAGTCGCTCAAAGAGGAAGGCTACTTATCGTAAGAACAAGAGAATACTTGGAACAAGCATCGAAGAACGCCCTGATGGTTTTTCATCCAGAGAAGAATGTGGTCACTGGGAAATTGATACTGTTGTCGGTAAGAAGACGGGTAAGGAATCAGTAGTGCTTACTCTGCTTGAGAAGATGACAGACTTCTATATAACCATCAAAATTCCTGGCAAAACGGCCGATGCTGTTATGACAGCAATGGAAGTCCTCCGCGAGGAGTATGGTGATGAATTCTTTCATAAGGTTTTCAAGTCAGTAACTGCCGATAATGGAACAGAGTTTGAGAGACTCTCTGAACTTGAGCAATATGGAGTGAAGGTTTACTTTGCTCATCCATACTCATCATGGGAGAGGCCTCAAAATGAGCGTCATAATCGTATTCTTCGTAGCTATATTCCAAAGGGAAAGTCTATCGAAGAGTATTCTGCAGAACAGATACTTCAGTTTGCAGATGACATCAATGCACTACCAAGAAAGTTCCTTGGCTATTCAACTCCGGAGGAGCTATTTGATGACTTCTTGGATCAGGTGTATTCAGTTAACAAGGTACAAAGTAACTTAATTACCAAGCATGTTCAATTTGAAATTGCAATTTAAGA